>JAQTUY010000195.1 GCA_028707105.1 Candidatus Omnitrophota bacterium
AGGCTGCCCCGGCGCTTAGCGTACATCGAAACCGTATTGCTGATATCCTCCATTACGGATATCGCCGATATCAAAAGCGTCCCGGGAATAGCCAGGGATCTGCCATGGACCGCGTATTCATTATACAGGCTGTCCTTGCCGGAAATAAAAGGCACTCCGTAGGCTTTGGCAATATCATAACAGCCGTAGGAGGCGCGGACCAGTCCGCCGAGCCTGTCGGGCTTATCGGGATTACCCCAGCAAAAATTATCCAGGATAGCTACTTCATCCAGCGAGCCGCCGACGGCGATCACCTGCCGCAGGGCTTCATCGATACAAGAAGCCGCCATCCAGTAAGGATCAATAAAGCCGTAACGGAAATTTATACCGCAGGATATGATCAGGCCTTTGGAAGAACCCAGGACAGGCCTGGCCACTGCCGCGTCAGAAGGGCCGTCATTAACGATGCCGGTAAGGGGCTTAAGCACCGAACCGCCCTGTACCTCATGGTCATACTGGCGGATTATCCACTCCTTAGAACAGGTATCATAACGCGAAAGAAGTTTTGATAAATAGGGCGTCAGGTCCTGCGAAGCATTGACCTGCGGCTCTTTATGCTCAGTCTGGATAAAGACCGCTTTCTTCTCTATCTGCGGATTGCCTTCATGCAGAAACTCCATATCCAGTTCACAGACCTTGGCCTCTTTATAATAAAGCTCCAGCTTTCTGTTATTGGTGAATTCACCTATTACCGTCGCCTCGACATTTTCCGCTTTAAAAACATCCAGCAGCCCGCCCAGGTTTGCTTTGGGCACCGAGAGTACCATGCGCTCCTGAGACTCGGATATCCATATTTCAGTATAAGACAACCCGGTATATTTAAGAGGCACTTTCTCCAGGTCCACGCGGGCGCCCAACTCCGCGCCCATCTCGCCTACCGCGCTGGATAACCCGCCTGCTCCGCAATCAGTGATAGCGTCGTATAAATTCAGGTCCCTGGCCCGCAAAATAGTATCCACCATCTTTTTTTCCTGGATAGGGTTGCCTATCTGCACCGCGCCGCTGGAGATGACCTCGGATTCGTGGGTCAGTTCGCCCGACGAAAAAGTCGCCCCGTGTATCCCGTCCCTGCCGGTCCTGCCCCCGACCACGACAATAAGATCGCCTTCACTGGACTGTTTAAATGTTTTATCCTTGGGCATAATGCCTACAGTGCCGCAATAGACCAGCGGATTACCGACAAACCTTTCGTGAAAAAGCACCGCGCCGTTAACCGTAGGGATGCCCATTTTGTTGCCGTAGTCCCGCACGCCGGATACGACCCCCTTCATCACCCGCTTAGGATGTAAAGTCCCCGGAGGCAATTCGCTAAAGGGATAATCCGGCGGGGCGAAACAAAATACATCGGTGTTCAGGATCGGCTTTGCCCCGAGCCCCGTGCCTAAAGGATCCCGGATAACTCCCCCGATACCGGTATTAGCTCCTCCGAAAGGCTCAAGGGCGGAAGGATGATTGTGCGTCTCCACTTTAAAACAAACGTTGTTCTCTTCATCAAACCTGATCACGCCTGAATTGTCTTTGAATACCGAAACACACCAGGGTTTATTCAACTCCCTGGTCACCTTCATTATGGTTGATTTTAAAAGGTTATTTATCGCTTTTGTCCTGGGCTTGGAACCGGAGAGTTCTTCGGTGTATTTTATTTTTCCGCGGAAGGTCTTATGGCCGCAGTGCTCCGACCAGGTCTGGGCGATGGTCTCAAGCTCGCAGTCGGTGGGATTACGCTGTAATTTCTCAAAATGTCTCTTGATCTGCTTCATTTCGGACAGGTTTAAAAATAACTGCCCGCGGCCGCTGATCTCCTCCAGCCTTTTATCCGAAGCGCCCAACAGGTCTACCGTGATAAGATCAAAGGAATAAGACGCCTGATGCGAAACATGCTCCGCGTGGCCGGAAGCGCGCACTACGTGCTGGATCAATTTATTGTAAAGCAGTTTTTCGGAGATCGTCTTAAGCTGGGTTTCGCTTATATTACCGTGAAGGATATACTTCCTGGCAGTCTTAACC
Source organism: Candidatus Omnitrophota bacterium (assembly GCA_028707105.1). The sequence continues at coordinate 2,047 of JAQTUY010000195.1, forward strand.
GAGGCGGCGCCTTCAATTCCCAGGTCGCGGATCCCTTTAAGGGTAGATTCCTCGACCGGATCCATTACTCCGGGATTATGGGCGACCTCTACCGCGAATCCGCCATGTTCTGCCGTCTTGCAAGACGCCTCAGCCAGGGAATAAACCTGCGCGATAGGATCGGCCAGCAGTTCCTCGCAGACCTTCTTTACCTGCAGTTCGCTGAGGCTTCCCTCGATATTGTAAACCTGGATAAACTCCACCCGGCGGACAGTCTTGATCCCCAGGTCAAGGATATCCTTGACAATACCGTCTCCCACGGCGTCAAAAATGCCGGGTTTATCTTTTATTTCAATTCGCCAAAACATAAAAACTCCGCACCATTATTAGATTATAAGGCAGGGTATTAAACGTCAAAAAACAGATAAGAACCGCTACTTCTGTTCCTTCACTGACAAGGGCTTTTTATGTAAAAGCTCATCATCCGGATTTATCGCGCGGAACATCGGCATATTCGCCTCGGTAGCCACGTAAATCACGTTAGGATTCTCATTTAAAGTGTTTATCCAGAGATACTGCAAATACTG
>JAQTUY010000049.1 GCA_028707105.1 Candidatus Omnitrophota bacterium
TTAACCCGCTTCCCGGATACAAGAATTCCCGGTGCAGGGAAATAAACAGGATCTCCGACTGGCCGAGGAAGATCTCCTCGGTGCCGTTGCCGTGGTGGCAGTCAATATCAAGGATCGCGATCTTCTTAACTGTAGAACTTGCCTTTTTAACGGCGATGGCGAGGTTATTAAAATAACAAAAGCCTCCCAGGCTGTCTTTACCGGCATGATGCCCGGGCGGGCGCATCAGTGAAAATGCCGACTCCTTTTTTAAAGCATACTCCATAGCCTTAATAGCCCCGCCGGCTGACAGCGCGGCGTAATAATAGATGTTTTCCAGGGATGGCGTATCCGGGTCAAAGAAATCTCCGCTCTTCACCTTGGCGAGCAGTTCTTTGGAATGGACCAGGAGGATGTCGCTTTCTGCGGCCGGTTTAGGCTCCACAAACTCCATCCTTTCTTTCTTCAAATAATCGTAAGTATAGGTGATCCGCTGCGGCGTGTCCGGATTACCGGGAGAAAAATATTCCATGCATCTTTGCGAAAATATTATCTTCATTTTGTCTCCAGGCGCTTTAACCCGCAGGAACGGGCCGTTTCAACCGCTTCATGATATTCTTGCGGCGTTATGGCCCGGTTTATCCGCGGTAACCTGAAACTCTGGCCGCTGGGCCGGTATTGATCCATGATATTCACGTAGGTATTAACGGATATCTCTTGAGCGATAAATTCCATTATTTCCTTCGTCCCGGCGTAATCCTCCGGCATCACCAAGCAGCGGACAAGCAAACCCCGCTGCGCGATCCCGTCAACTATCCGCAAGTCGCCCACTTGACCGTGCATCTTCTTTAACACTTTCTTTAAATTTTCAAAATAATCCGGAGCAAAACAGAGTTTCTGCGCGGCCTCTGCGGATGAGAATTTAGCATCCGGCATATAGATATCTACGAGCCCATCCAACATATCAATGACTTCCCCGGATTCATAACCCCCGCAGTTATAGACAATGGGGATATTCAAGCCCTCTTTGACCGCCAGACTCAGAGCCTCTACGATCTGGGGGACAAAATGGGTCGGGGTAACCAGGTTTATATTGTGACAGCCCAGGGCCTGCAGGCTAAGCATGGTCGTGGCCAGAGCCTCGGCGTTCAGGTCGTTGCCCTCCGCCAGATGGCTGATCTCATAATTCTGGCAGAAGAGGCATTTTAAGTTACAGTGGGAAAAAAATATGGTCCCTGAACCTTTTGTCCCGGACAGGCACGCCTCCTCGCCGAAATGCGGATAGGCCGCTGCAATGCGCGCCTGGGAACCTGCTTCGCAGACTCCCTTTTCGCCTTTTAACCTGTCCACCTTGCATGACCGGGGGCAGAGTGCGCAACAGGACAAAAAGCCATTTAGCGTCTTGATCTTCGCGGGGAATCCGGGATCCCGATAGCTCTTGATATAAACAGGCTGCATATTAAGGTATTTTACAATACAAATGCTATATCTGTAAACATATTGTTTGCCCTAAGGAATGGTTTATCGCAGATAGAAGTATCCGAAAGGTATGCCGTTAAAAAACTTTACGATCGTAAATAAAACCACGACAGACAGGCTGGCAGGCAGGGCAAAAAACGCGGATGCGAAGGGCAGTAACGCGGAGATGAAAAGGAAGGTTATGCCTAAGACCGTAACCAGGGATACATAGGGCACGACGACAATATTCGCCAGGACGGTAACAGGGCTGATGATCTTAAAATAGTAAGCGATAAACGGCAGCAGGCCCAAAAACGCGGCCGCCGAAGAACACAACAATTCAAAAGGCAGCCTGAAGGCCCTGACTGTGCAGGCTTCACAATGCAAAACTCGTTTAATAAAGGGGGAAATATAAGTAATAGCGAGAATACTCACAAAAGAAAGCTGAAAGCCTATATCAAATAGTTGGGCGGGATTGATTGCCAGGATGATCATCGCCGCAAGGCCCAGGGAATGCAGGATACCCACCTCCCTTTTAAAGAAGTAGGCTGTCAGCAATACCGCGGCCATGATGGTCGAACGGACCACCGGAGCGCAAGCGCCTGTTAAAACGCAATAAAACAACAGGACGAACAAAAGCAGGATATAGCGCGCCTTCCTTTTTATACGAAAGGATTTTAACGCCAATTCCAATATCATGGCGACAATGCCCACATTGAACCCGCTGATAGCGAGCATATGCACCGTTCCCGTCTGGACGAACATCTTATTCAGGTACGCAGGGATGCTGCTTCTGTCCCCCAGGATCATGGCGGACAAAAGAGCCGCCTGCGTAAAAGGTATATGCCTGAATAATTCCGAATTGGCCTTGCCCCTTAACTTAAACGCCAGGGCCTGAAAAGTATTTCCTTTTGCCCGGCCCAGGCATTCTACGCCGGATGCCTTGCTTACCGCGAAAACCGTGTAAATACCCCGCCTTTTCAAATATTCGCGGTAATATTTACTTCCCGCGAAGATATACGGCCTGGAGATCCTGCCTTTTAATTTTAGTTTTTGCCCGTATATAATATTTTCCTCCCTGAATAATTTGACTAAAACGCGGCCCTTGACCGCGTAGTCTTTATCGGCCAAAACCAGCTGCTGCGCTTCCATTATAAAACTAGTGTAATGCGCCTGGGATTGCGGATAACTGGACACGGACCCTGTCAATACGGCTCTTTGCGATCCGTAAGGAGTGATTTTGGCGATATGGTTATTGGGAAGGATCCGGCGGCTGATAAAGAATAAGCTGCCCAGCGCCACGATCAATAAAATAATAACGATGTTCGAGAATTTCTGCCTCAAGAATATCAAGGCAAAGAAAGCCAGGAGCGCGCAAATTGCGGATAACGGCCAAACAGGAATAAAAAAATACTTGGTAATCGCTATTCCGCAGCAGAAAAAAACGGTAAACAGGGCCATCTTTTACTCGATCTTAACGCGGCTTTTGATCTTTTCGAACCTGGAGGGATACATGCGCTTTACGCTCAGAAGTTCTTGCGTATTCTTAAAACCGCCGCGCGCGCTCCGGTAATCTATTATCGCCTTGGCCAGCTTATCGCCTATACCGGGAAGGCTTTTAAGCTCGTCAATATCCGCCTTATTCAAATTTATCAATCCGGCATCCTGTTGCGCGCAGGCAATAACCTGAAGGCGCGAATACTTCTTAAGCAGCAGGTCTATGCTTATCCCCGCCAAGGCGACGATTATCAGAAATAAGATCACCCTTCTCTCTTGGTGGGTTAAATTGAACATAATTGCCGCCATAATTTATTCGCTGTGAAATCCCAGCTTTGAGGTCGCAAAATGCGGCCTCAAAAAACCTCTTCCTCTCTAGTTACAATAGACGTAAAGGGAGGATAAATCTAACAAGTATTTTTGAACAAAACGGGGTCAGACCTAATTTTTTTAGAGGCGCCTGCTTTTAAAAATTAGGTCTGACCCCGTTTTTAGACTACGATATTGACGAGTTTTTTGGGAACGATGATGATGTTTTTGGGAGGCTTACCCTGCGTCCAGGGCGTAAGTTTCTCATCTAAAAGGATGAGCTCTTTGAGTTTTGTCTCGGATATATCGGAGGGCACATCTAATCTTGAACGCACCTTGCCGTTGACCTGCACGATAATGGTCAGGGTCTCATCGACTATAAGGGCGGGGTCGAATTTCGGCCAGGAGGCTTTAGAGATACTTTCTTTATTGCCCAGCTTCTGCCAGAGCTCCTCGCAAAAATGCGGAGCGATCGGAGCAAGCATGATTATAAGGCTGCCCAAGACCTCTCTATCCGCTCCCAGCTGATAAATGGCGTTGGTCAACTCCATCATGGAGGCGATAGCGGTATTAAACTTGAAACTCTCGATATCTTCGGTTATTTTCTTTATGGCTTTGTGCATCACCCGGACCAGGGCGGGGTCAGCCTTATCTTTTAAATTATCCTGAATACGCCAGACGCGGTTTAAGAATTTAAACGCCCCGTCTATTCCCCGGTCATCCCATTCCAATTCGGTCTCGGGAGGAGCGGCAAAAAGGATAAACAGCCTCATCGTATCCGCCCCGTACTCTTTGATGATAGAATCCGGGTCAACGATATTGCCGCGCGACTTGGACATCACTTCCCCGTCTTTTAAGACCATGCCCTGGGTAAGCAGCCTCCTGAACGGCTCGGTAAAAGATATCTCTCCCAAGTCTTGGAAGAATTTGGTAAAAAAGCGCGAATAGAGAAGGTGTAATATGGCATGTTCAATGCCGCCGATATACTGATCAACCGGCATCCAATATTCCGCTTCTTTCTTATCAAAGGGCGCGTCTTCACATTTAGGCGAACAAAATCTTAAAAAATACCAGGCAGAGTCAAAAAATGTGGCCATAGTGTCGGTTTCTCTGCGGGCGGGAGCTTGGCATAGCGGACAGGCCACTTCGACAAACTCTTTTACTTTGCCCAACGGGCTTCCGCCTTCTCCGGTAAAGGACGCCTCCGCGGGCAGCGCAACCGGCAGGTCCTCATACGGAACAGGCACTATGCCGCATTTCTTACAGTATATAATCGGTATCGGCGTGCCCCAATAACGCTGGCGCGATATCAGCCAATCACGCAGGCGCCAATGGGTCTGAATCTTGCCGGTCTTTTCTTTTTCCATCCACTGCGCGATCTTAAGTTTGGCTTCCTGATTGGGCAGCCCGTTGAATTGCCCGGAATTAACCTGCGCCCCGTCTCCTTCATAAGCCTCATTCAGGTCTTCGGGCTTCAGGCCTTTTTTATCGGGGTTATCTATGACTACCCTCATCGGCAGGCCGTGTTCTTTGGCAAAAAGGAAATCCCGTTGGTCGTGGGTGGGAACTGCCATGATCGCGCCGGTGCCGTATTCCATTAAAACGTAATCCGCCACCCAGATCGGGATGGTCTCATTATTTACAGGATTGATACAGTAAACCCCGCTGAAAATACCCTCTTTTTTCACATCATCGCTGGAACGCACTGCCTTACTCTCCATTGCCGCCTTATCTATGAAGCGCAAAACATCCTTTTCCTGCGGTTTACCTTTAATAAATTCTTTCACTAACGGATGTTCCGGAGCCAGAACGACATAAGTAGCGCCGAAGATAGTGTCGGGCCGGGTAGTAAACACAGGTATGACTTTATCGCCATCCTTAAGTTTGAAATATATTTCCACGCCCTGGCTTTTGCCTATCCAATTCTCCTGCATCGCCACAACTCTGGAAGGCCAGTCTTTAAGCTGCTTTAGGTCCTCAAGCAGGCGTTCCTTATATTGGGTGATCTTCAGGAACCACTGCTCCAGGTCTTTCTGCTCGACCTTAGTATGGCATCTCCAGCAACCACCCTCAATAACCTCTTCATTGGCAAGGGTAGTCTCGCAGGACGGGCACCAGTTGACCTGAGAACCCTTTTTATAAGCCAGGCCCTTTTCGAACATCTTTAAGAATATCCACTGGTTCCACTTGTAATAATCACTGTCGCAGGTGGAGACTTCCCTGTTCCAATCATAGGCAAAACCCATCCTTTTTAATTCTATCTCCATCCACTCGATGCATTTATGGGTCCAGATATCGGGCTTGGTCTTATTTTTGATGGCCGCGTTCTCCGCGGGCTGTCCGAAGGCGTCAAACCCCATCGGGTGGACGACATTAAATCCCTGCATTATCTTAAACCTGGCGGCTACATCGCCGATGGTATAATTACGCACGTGGCCCATGTGGATCTTGCCCGAAGGATAGGGGAACATCTCCAGGACATAATACTTGCGCCGGGAGGGGTCAGCCTTCACTTCAAACAGCTTATTTTCCTGCCAGGCTTTTTGCCATTTCTCTTCAATTTCTTTAAAAGGATATGCCATTATTCCCTGCTCCTTAAACTGCGTACGTTTTTTAGATTGGCTTTGTCAGAACGTTCATTCGTCTTGGGCGTCTCAAGTATAAAAGGGAGCTCCCTTAATTTTGGGTGATTGATGATCCTTTTCATCCCCGTCCTGCCGATCCTGCCCTTGCCGATATGTTCATGCCTGTCATGACGCGAACCCAGGCTGTCGCGAGCGTCGTTTAAATGGACAAGCTTAAGCTTACTTAAGCCGGCCGCGCCGTCGATCTCATCAAGCATCGCCTCAAGGCCGTTTTTACCGGCGAGATCATACCCGGCCGCGTAGGCATGCGCCGTATCCAGGCAAATACCGACCCGCCTTTTATCCTCCAGGCCGGAAATTATCCGCCCATGATGGCTGAATCTATACCCCAGCCAGGAACCGGAACCCGCGGTATTTTCCAATAGTATCCCAACGGGACTGTCCGCGGTCTTCTTGATTATCTTGTTTAACGCGGCGGTAAATCTTTCTATCCCGGCCTCTTCGCCCGTTTTCTTATGACTGCCCATATGCGTAACGATATAATCCGCCTTCAAGCCTTCAGCCTCCCTGATGTCTTCGATATAAGCCTTGATCGAGGAGGCGTAAAGCTTAGGGTCGGGCGAGGCCAGATTGATCAGGTAAGACACATGGACACTGAGCGGTTTTATCTTGAATCTTTCCTTTTCCTGATTAAACCTGGATATTTCTGAGGCGCCGAGGGCTCTCTCACGCCACCTCTGCGGGGCGCGGCTGAATATCTGCATGGTATTACAACCAAGCGCCGCCGCCTTTGCCGGCGCATCGGATATATTCGCGACGCCGGAAATATGCACTCCTAATAGCATCTGGCGCCTTTCTACTTCTGCTCTTTCAACTTACTTATAATACCGGCGAACTCAGTAGGCACCAGAATGATCAGGCTGTTCTGTTCCGCGCCTATTTCCTGCCAGGTCTGCAGCTGCCTTAAGATCAGGGCATTAGGGCTCTCGGCGATATTCTTGGCGGCGTTGACAAACTGCCTGCTCGCCTCATCCTCAGCGGAAGCCTTGACCAGCCTGGCTCTTTTTTCCCTGATGGCCTCGGATTCCTTAGCCATGGCCCTCTTCATATTATCCGGGATCTCGATATTTTTGATCTCGGCGCTCCTGATATTCACTCCCCATTCATCGGTCGGGCCCTGCAGCGCCTGCAAGACTTCATTGCCGATCTTATCTTTACTGGCCAGGAGCGTATCCAGGTCGTATTTTCCAACGACATCCCTGAGCTTGGACTGGGCTAATAGAGTCGAAGCGTAAGAAAAATTCTCCACCGCTACAATGGACTTCTGAGCGTCAAAGATCTGGTAATAAATGACCGCGTCGATCTTAGTGGGAACGGAATCCTTGGTCATGACCTCCTGCGGCACCACGTCCATGGTGCGGATCCTCATATCCACGTGATAGACGCTGTCGATTATCGGGATGACCCAGGTCAAGCCCGGTTTTAACTCTTTGACGAACTTTCCAAACCTGAATATAAGCCCGCGCTCCCACTGCGATATGACCCTAAGGCCCGAGAATAATATTACTGCCAGCAGAATCCATAACCACACCATGGCGCACCTCCATGTTTAGCTACAACCCTCTCGTTAGAGAACTTAATACGCGCAATATATCCAGAACCTTATTCGGTTCCAGGTCGAAATCCGAGCTGTATGTTTTCTGGATCACCACCTTCTGCCCGCCGGCCGTGAAAGAAGAAAATCCGTAATTGAATATTTTCCTGATGTTTTCCTTGTATGCGGCATTACTAAGATACATCAGCGCCTGCTGAGCCCTGTTCGAAAAGATCAAAAACTCCCCGTCAAACGCCGTGTCGCCGGTCTTGACCTCGCGCACCAGCCCGATCTTCTCGGCCCACAGCGTAAAGATATTTTCCTTATAAATGCTCAATTTGAAAGACGGCTTCTTATTAAGCGCTATTTGCAGGCGCGGAGGCGAATTTTTTCCCCCGGGCGTAATTGCAATGAAAAACTTAAGGCCCTGGTAATCCCCTGAAAAAGTGGGGACCACCGACCATTTCTTGACCGTTCCGGGAAGGTGGCTAGCCAGCTTCCGGAGCGTATCCTGCTGCCCTTTACTGGCCGTAATAGCGATGATTATGACGATCGCCATTACCGCAAGAGGCAGTATGATAGGCATAATAAAACATGGAGAGCATGACATTGTGTTGATTTTACCACAGATTGGAGGGGTTGAAAATGAGAAAGTTAAAGCGCGCTATTTAGCCGGTCCTTCTTCATGATGATGTTTTACTACTTTAGCTTCCACCATATACACTACGTCTTCGGCGATATTGGTAGTGTGATCGCAGATGCGCTCCAGGTGGCGGGCTATCAGCAGCAAAGACACGGCGCGGCCGGCGGTTGACGGATCGCGGACCATATAATCATTGACCAGCTCATCCTGGACTTTATTGCGCAGGGCATCCGCTTCGGGATCTGAAAGCGCGACTTTACGGGCCAGCTCCGCGTCCTTCTTCAGGAATGAATCAATGGAATCGCGCACCATGTTCTGGGCTACGCTGGATAATTTCGGAATATCGATAAGCGGCTTTAAAACCGGCTGATCTACCAACTCGACAACGCGCTGGGCGATATCCACCGCCAGGTCAGCGATACGTTCAAGCTCGGCATTAACCTTCATTCCGGTTGTTATAAACCTTAAGTCGCTTGCCAGCGGCTGGTGCAACGCGATAAGGTCGATGCATTTCTCGTCTATCTCCAGCTCCAGGTCATCGATCTTTGAGTCATTGTTGACCACATCATCGGCTTCTTTCTTATCACGATTAGTCAGGGCTTCAATAGACTTGAATATCGCTTCCTGGGCCAAAGCACCCATCCTCAGGATATCTTTACGCAACGCTTCCAATTCTTCGTCAAAATGCCTTTCCATATTATCCGTACCTCCCTGTAATGTAATCTTCCGTCCTTTTATCTTTAGGATGCGTGAATATGTCCTCGGTCCTGCTGAATTCCAGCAGCTCGCCCAAAAGCATGAATCCCGTATCGTCGGAAACCCGGGCCGCCTGCTGCATATTATGCGTGACTATTATTATAGTATAATTATTCTTTAGTTCACGCATTAATTCCTCGATACGCGCGGTTGCCTGCGGGTCAAGCGCCGAACATGGCTCATCCATCAGGAGTATCTGCGGCTTAACGGCTATTAACCTGGCGATACAGAGCCGCTGTTTTTGCTCAAGGGATATGCTCAGGGCCGGGCGGTTGAGCCTGTCTCTCAATTCATCCCATAAGAGCACCGACTCAAGACTGCTCTGCACTATCTCATCCAGCGCGTCCTTATTCATTCCGCCGTGGATCTTGAGGCCAAAGACAATATTTTCATAGATCGATAACGGGAACGGGTTCGGCCGCTGGAAGACCATGCCGATCTTCTTACGCAAGGTAACCAGGTCCGCGTTACCATCCAATATATTTTGGCCCTCGAAAATTATCCTGCCTTCGGTGCGTACGCCGTCGATCAGGTCGTTCATGCGATTGAAGACGCGCAGCATGGTAGACTTGCCGCAGCCCGAAGGCCCGATAATCGCAGTGATCTTCTTCTCCCCGAAAGAAGCGCTGACCTTTTTCAGGGCCTGAAAATCGCCGTACCAAAGGTCCAGATCTTTGACTATTATCTTTTCCATGCCTGCCTTATCCAAACTTTCCTCTTATGTAATCGTCGGTACGCTTATCGCGCGGAGCGGTAAATATAAGATCCGTCTTATCTATTTCGATCAACTCGCCCGCAAGAAAGAACGCCGTCCGGTCGCCCACGCGCGCGGCCTGCTTAACGTTATTTGTAACCAACACGATAGTATAAACCTGCTTAAGCTTCAACATCGCCTCTTCTACCTTAGCGGTGGATATAGGATCTAAACCGGAACAAGGCTCATCAAAAAGTATAACCTGCGGTTCAACTGCCAGCGTGCGCGCGATACAAAGACGCTGCTGCTGCCCGCCGGATAACTTAAAGGCCGCTGAATCCAGGCGGTCCTTCACCTCATCCCAAAGATAAGATTCTTTCAACGCCTGCTCTACGATCTGCGCCAATCTCCTTTTGTGGCGTATACCGTGCATCCTGGCTCCGTAAGCGACATTATCAAATATGGACAAGGGAAGCGGAGCCGGTAAAGCAAAGACCATCCCGACTTTTTTGCGCAATAATTCCGGATCTATTTTGCTTATATTCTCACCGTCCATATCCACACTGCCGCGCATCCTGAAATTTAATTCCAGTTCATTCAGGCGGTTTAGCA
>JAQTUY010000196.1 GCA_028707105.1 Candidatus Omnitrophota bacterium
ATTCACGACCGGCCATAGTTCCACCGCCATATCCCTGGCTTTAGGGCTTGCCTGCGGACGCGATATCGCCGCCGAGGAGGAGAAGTTTAAAGTAGCCGCTGTTGTGGGAGACGGCTCATTAAGCGGCGGGCTGGCCTTCGAAGGCTTGAATAATGTCGGTCACCAGAAAAAGGACATCCTGGTGGTCCTGAATACCAATGAATTGAGCATAGCGCCTAATGTGGGCGCTTTGAGTACCTATCTGAATAAGATAATCTCCCTGCCTGTTTATAACCGTTTTCATGATTCACTGGAAAATTTTGTCAAGTCGCGCCTGCCGAAGGATTCGCGGGTGCTCAAACTTGCCAACAGGTTCGAGGAAGGATTAAAGGGGCTTTTTATCCCGGGGGTATTTTTTGAGGAGCTGGGTTTTCGATATTTCGGCCCGTTTGACGGGCACAATCTTCCGATCTTGATCAAAACGCTTAAGAACATCCTGCAAATACCCGGGCCGCGGCTTTTGCATATTATTACCAAGAAGGGTAAAGGATATGAGCCGGCGGAAAAAGAGCCGGTCAGGTTCCACGGGACCGGGCCGTTTGAGCTGGCCAGCGGAAAAGCTAAAGTCTCGCCGCAAGGGCGCAATACCTATACCGATGTTTTTAGCGCGAAGCTTGATGAGCTCGCGGGGCAGGATAAGCGCATCGTGGCAATAACCGCGGCAATGCCCGAGGGTACCGGCCTGGATAAATTCGCGGCGTCTTACCCTGAGCGGTTCTTTGACGTGGGAATAGCCGAAGGCCATGCTGTTTGTTTTGCCTCCGGGGTGGCCAGGAACGGGCTTAAACCCGCGATAGCGGTTTATTCCACTTTCCTGCAGCGTTCTTATGATCAGATAATGGAGTGCGTCGGGTTACAGGAGCTGCCGGTCATCTTTTTCGTAGACCGGGCCGGGATCGTGGGGGAAGACGGAGTCACTCATCAGGGGATCTTTGACATAGCCTTCCTGCGCAGCATCCCTAATTTGATCATGATGGCTCCCAAGGATGGTTCGGAGTTAAAAGCGATGATGGAATTCGCCTTTAATTGCGGCAAGGCTGTCGCTATCAGGTATCCTAAGTCCGTGTGTCCTTCTCTTAATCTGACGGTCTCGCCCGTAGAGTTGGGCAGGTCTGAGATCCTTAAAGAAGGAAAAGATATAGCTATAATCGCCCTGGGGAGCATGGTTTTGCCGAGCTTAGCTGCTGCCGACATCCTGGATAAGCAGGGCATTACCGTTCAGGTCATCAACAGCCGGTTTATTAAGCCTCTGGATGTTGAGCTTTTAAGAAGCTTGAAACAGAAATTTATTTTCACCGTGGAAGAAGGCGTGATAGAAGGCGGATTTGGCAGCGCGGTCCAGGACGTGTTGGGTGAACCGGTACACCGCCTGGGGCTGCCCGCGGATTTTGTTCCTCACGGCAAGAGGGATTTTTTACTGGAAAAATACGGCCTGACGGCGGAAGGTATTGCTCAAAGCATAAAAGATGCCTAAAATAAATATAAACCAGGATAAATGTAAAGGGTGCTTGCTCTGCGTGCGTTTTTGCCCTAAGGGATCGATCAAGCAGGATAATAAATTAAACCACCGCGGGGTAAAGCCGGTTAAATTCAGCGGTAAGGGCGAATGCGTGGGGTGTGCGATGTGCGCGATCATCTGCCCGGATTGCTGCATCGAGGTTTTTAAATGAAGAAAATATTAATCAGCGGGAATGAAGCGATAGGAGCGGGGGCGATACAGGCAGGCTGCCGTTTTTATGCCGGTTATCCCATTACTCCGCAGAACGAGTTGACCGCTTATATGGCCAAGTATATGCCGGAGGCCGGAGGGGTTTTTATCCAGGCGGAAGCGGAGGTCTCGGCTATTAATATGGTTTTCGGGGCGGCGGCAACCGGGGAAAGGGCGATGACGTCGTCTTCCAGCCCGGGCATCAGCCTAAAGCAGGAAGGGATCTCTTATATCGCCGGAGCGGAATTACCGGCGGTAATAGTGAATGTGATGCGCGCCGGGCCGGGCCTGGGTAATATCTGGCCGGCTCAATCGGATTACTTCCAGGCCACTAAAGGCGGCGGGCACGGCGACTATCACTGTATCGTGCTGGCTCCATCGACGGTCCAGGAATCATTTGATTTTATGGCGCAAGCCTTTGACCTGGCGGATAAATACAGGAATCCGGTTATGATCTTGAGCGATGGGATGCTCGGGCAGATGATGGAGCCGATAGAGATCAAAGACGCCAAGCCCAAAGCGCCAAGCGTAAAGAAGCCCTGGGCAGTTACCGGGTGTAAGGGCAGAGAGCGTAATATCGCGAAGTCTTTTCATATGATCGAAGGCGATCTGGAACAGGCAAACTTGATACTCCAGAAAAAATACCATTTAATAGAGCGTAAAGAACAGCAGTCTGAGTACGGATTCCTGGATGATGCCGATGTTATACTGGTAGCCTATGGCAGTATGGCCAGGATCGCCAAGAGCGCGGCGATGCAGTTAAGGAAAAAAGGCAAGAAGATCGGATATATCCGGCCGATCAGCCTCTGGCCGTTCCCTTCGGAAGTTTTTAAACGCGTTTCGACAGGCAG
>JAQTUY010000197.1 GCA_028707105.1 Candidatus Omnitrophota bacterium
CCAGATAAAGACCTTTCTTTTTTTGGTCTTATCAGAAACGTAACCCGAAACCGCCTGCGATATGGAAACAAGGGCTTCGCCTAATCCGTCGATAAGCCCCAGTACCGCCATATTCGCGTTTAGAACCGTAGTGACAAAGAGCGGCCAGACCGGATAGATCATATCCGAGCCCATGTCGTTCAAGAACGAGGCCCAGGCAAAGACCTTCAGCGTCCTCTTGTTCTCTTTTTCCATATATTACTAAATTGGTCGGGGCGACAGGACTTGAACCTGTGACCTCTTGAACCCCATTCAAGCGCTCTAGCCAAACTGAGCCACGCCCCGCAATACTTGTCTTCGTGGCGAAACCCCCGCAGTCCATCCTCGCTTTACATGTATATGGACGGAGGGGGTGACCACGCCCCGCAATACTACTCTACCTTCATCTTACGGGTCATCAAATCTTTAACGGCCTTCAATGCATTTTTATTTTTATAAAGAACGGAATAAACCTCGCGCACAATAGGCATCTCCACTTTATGGCGCTTGCCAAGCTCATACGCCGATCTGGCGGTAGGAACGCCTTCGGCGATCATCTGCATATGCTTGACGACCTGCTTTAATTTCTTACCCCTGCCTATTTGCTCTCCGATATATCTATTACGGCTGTAAGCGCTGATACAAGTCGTGACCAGGTCTCCCAGCCCGCTTATCCCGCTAAAGGTGCGCGTCTTTGCCCCTAACGCGACGCCAAGCCTGGAGATCTCCACTAATCCCCTTGAAAGCAGGGCGGCCTTGGCGTTACTGCCAAATCCCAGGCCATCGGATATGCCGCAGCCGATAGCAATGACATTTTTCAGGCTGCCGCCTAACTCCACTCCTACCACATCATCATTGGCGTATATCCTGAACCTATCGGATATAAAGATCCTCTGCAGGTACCGGCAGATACCTGGATTGCCGCAGGCCACTACCGCTGTCGTGGGCATGCCTTTTGCCAATTCATGCGCGATGGTCGGCCCGGAAAGCACTCCCAGCTTCACCGTTCCCAGTTCATCGCTGATGACCTGGGACATACGCATCAATGTTTTATTCTCGATGCCCTTGGTCACGCTTACCAGGACAGAATTGCGCCGGTCAATATGAGGTTTTGCTTTCTGCAATACGCCGCGCATATACTGGGAAGGGATAGCCAGGACTATCAGGTCCTTACCCTCCCCCGCTTCCCTTAGATCCGAAGTAATATTCAGGCCGCGCGGTATTGTTATCCCGGGGAGAAATCTGGTATTAACCCTCTTTTTCTTTAAGGATGCGACATAATCGTCAAAAACTCCCCAAAGAGTAACGTCATAACCTTTATTATGGAGATGGATAGCTAAGGTAGTCCCCCAGCCCCCGTCTCCCAGGACGGATATCCTATTTTTAGCTTTTATGGCTTCCATGAAGTTCCGCCCTTTTCTTCCCGGGTAATAAAACGGATCCCTACCTCATAGGTGCCGTCCTGCGCGTCTTGCACCCTGACTACTTTACCGACAATGCCTTTTTGATAGACTATACTGCTTTTCTCGATCTGAGCGCAGAAATCCAGGGTATCCCGGTCAAACATAAGCCAGAGAACGCTGTCCTGATTCACCCTGTCTTTGATACTACACAACAGCCCTTGCGAGCTGACGTTAGAGGTATAACCCTCAAGCAGTTTGGAAATGGTTTCTTCTTTGCAGACCTTATAAAAAAGAGGGACAACGTAATCTACACGCGCCTCCCGCCTTCGTTCGACACCGTCGTAACCGCCTAATTCTTCGCTCATCATACCACCGATCTTAAATCGGTCTTTTTCGTGCGCACCTTAGCTAATTCCCAGGAGTATTCATAAAGATGCAGGCCCTTGCTTACGGCGACCATCTCCCCGTCCTCGACTCCTATTTCCTGGGCCATATACTGTTTTACCAGCTGCAACCCGCCTAAATTGGAAGGCATTCCTCCCCAGAGATCCCAGGAACGAAAATATAAAATAAAATGCAGCTTTCCGTAACGGACCCTTGTGTCTATAAGCCGCAGGCAGGGCGGGTCCACCAGCTTGATATCCGAAGGCATGCCTATTTCCATTATCGCCTGGTTTGTCCCGTGCCCTTCGGACTTATACATCTTGATGACCTCTTCCACCTGGTTAACATTAAGCGGTATCTCTTTGACCAGCGTTTTTCCGTCAAGATCTTCCTTTATTTTTACTTTCGGATCTACCAGCCTCTCCCCATAAGTATAATCTTCAGTCTCTGTTTTTTGTCCGGTAAGAAGATAGCTTAAATAACCGTTTATATAATCCATATCCGTAGGCGCGGGGATATTCATCCCTTCCGGGATGATCGGTATTATCTGGTGCGCTGGTTTCTTGGAACGGATGACCGCCAGGTCAAATTCCAGGCGCCTCTGCCCCTTATAACTGCCGCGGTCGATGGTATAAACATACCCCTCATCGAGTATCTTTGAGAGGCACTGGAACCAGGCGTCATCCAGGTCGAAGGCGTCAATAAAAACCGGGCTTAAAAATTCTTTATCCATATTTGATCCTGTCTATTCGTAAAGTCAGAGCGGGAGAGGGGAATCGAACCCCCATAT
>JAQTUY010000198.1 GCA_028707105.1 Candidatus Omnitrophota bacterium
CGACGACCAGGATCGGGCTGCTGACCGCGCCGCTGCGGGGAAGGTTCGGCATACTTCATCATCTTGATTTTTACGCCCCGGAAGAGCTGGCCAGTATCATCAATAATTCCGCCAAGCTTCTGGGCGTGTCGGTGGACGAGGAGGCTTCCATGGAGATGGCCCGGCGTGCCCGCGGCACTCCCCGTATCGCCAACCGTTTACTGCGCAGGGTCAGGGACTACGCCCAGGTCGCCAAGTCCGGTAGGATCGACCTGCAGACCGCCAGGAAGTCGCTGGATAGCCTGGGGATCGATAAGGCGGGGCTTGATGACGCGGACCGGAGGGCTTTAAAGATGATATTAGGATCATACAACGGCGGCCCGGTGGGAATAGAGTCCCTGGCTGCCAGTCTTAATGAAGAACAGGATACCATCATAGATACTATTGAGCCTTTCCTGCTTAAGGCGGGATACCTTAAGCGGACCTCGCGCGGACGGGTCGCAACCGCGCTTGCCTTCGAGCATTTCGGGATACCGTATAATAAAGATAACCAGAAAGATCTGTTTTAATAAATTTTTATTTTTTCTCGCTCGACTTACAACATAGCAGCTTGCTTCGGGCTTTGCTCGCGTGCTGAAAATTTTTGCCGTCTGCTGCGGTTTACGGCTCGTTTCCGTAGAGGCTATCGCGGGGACTCCATACTTTAACTCGCCGTAAAACCTTGCAGACCAGCAAGAAAATGCTGATATATGGCGAAAATTTTCTAATGCACGCTCACAAACCCTTCGCAAGCTACCATATTATTAGTTCGCTTGAACAAATGATAGATTGATTGGGTAATCCGCTAGCGGGTGACGAGGCGCGTTCGCGCAGGACGTGGAGGCGACGAACGGGCATGGTTCACCCGCTATCTGGATGTTGGTGAGAGTGAGGAAGCCGACCCGAGCGAAGAGCCGCCACGCCGGGGCGGCTCGAGCGTTCCTGCGAGAATGCGCCTCGTCAGGACCCGCTAAGAGAAATTTATCGGAATCTATGAAACTATTATTACACACATGCTGCGCGCCGTGCCTGATCTATCCTTTGGAAAAGCTGCGAAAAGACGGGTTTACGGTAAGCGCGATCTTCTATAACCCCAATATCCACCCGTTCTCCGAATACAAGAACAGGAAGCAGGCAGTCATGGATCTCGGCAGCTCGCTTGGCTTAGAGGTTTTTTATCCCGAGTACCATCCACAGGAGTATTTTAACGCTGTTAATCTTAAGGAAGAAGCTCCGGGGAGATGCTCTATCTGCTGGTCGATGAGGCTAAAAGGAGCGGCAAAGCAGGCTAAAGAGAAGGGGTTCGATTGCTTTTCCACAACGCTTCTGGTCAGCCCCTATCAGGACCAGGAGCGTATTAAGAAATTAGGCCTGGAGGCCGCGGGACAGGAAGGGGTAATATTTCATTATGAAGATTTTCGCCCGGGTTTCCGGAAAGCCCATGATCAAGCCAAGCTTAAGGGTATCTATTGCCAGAAATATTGCGGATGTATTTATTCGGAGATGGAGAGATACAGGAAATCGGGAAAACACTAATAACCTTCTGCGTCAGCATGGTAGCCGTGGGCGCATGGTTACGTCGATGAGGTCAAGGATGCGTTATTTTAAAAGTAAGTTAAAGGGGTGCGCCCTGGCCCTGGCCCTGTGTTCAAGCGCCGTATTCTGCTACGCGCAGGCTGATGCCCCGCAGGAAGTTGCTGCCGTTAAGATGCACATTCGCGTCGCTATCAGACAGGAAGCCGACAATCTAAGCGTCAGGGTCAACGGTCCGTACGAAATAGTCGATTCCCTGAGCGGGAATATCTTATCGCAGGGCAAGAGCATAAACGCGCCGGTGTTAGCCGGCAAGGATGGTATCCTTGTGGGCAGCCTTGTCTGCGATACTTCCAGGATCTTCATAAAATCAACGAGCGGCTCCCCCATCATCATCGATGGGCGCCAATTCAGGGGTAATATCCAGCTGTTCAAAAAGGATCATATGCACCTTGTCGCTATTAATTTTATCGAGCTGGAAGATTACATCAAGGGGGTCTTGTATCATGAAGCCTCGCATTATTGGCCGATGGAAGCGCTTAAGGCCCAGGCGATCATCTGCCGCACTTTTGCCGTCTATCAATCCCAGGAGAACGCGTCCAAGGAATATGACGTTACCGCGGATGTTTATTCGCAAGTCTATGGCGGAAGGACTTCTGAGCGATATCGTACCAGCCAGGCAGTGGACGATACCCGGGGAGCGATATTGATGTTCAACGGCAAGGTGCTGCCCGCGTATTTTCATTCTTCCTGCGGAGGGCATACCGAGGACGCTTCGTTATTGTGGAAGATGGATATGGCTCCCCTAAAAGGAGTGGTTTGCGGGTTCTGCAATGGTTCGCCGCATTTTAAATGGCACAATGTCCTGACCGGAAAGGAACTTAAGGAAAAGCTGGCAAAAGCGGGTTTTGAAATAGATAACGTCAAAGATATCGTCATATCCGGGCGCGACCCTTCCGGCAGGGTCACGTTCCTGAAGATAAACGGTGAAAAGAACAGCCTGGATATTGCTTCCAAGGATTTCAGGAGCGCAACAGGC
>JAQTUY010000050.1 GCA_028707105.1 Candidatus Omnitrophota bacterium
GAGTGCTATTCTATCAATTAGCCACCGGCCGCCTGCCATACTTGGCTCAGGACGTTTCCAGCCTCATCCATCAGCATATCGCCCAAGTACCTGACGCGCCATCCAAGGCTAATAACCAGATACCCCCGGTTATTGAGAATATCATTCTGCGCCTTATCGCCAAAGACCCCCAGGATAGATATCAGTCTTTATCCGGGCTGACCTTTGATTTAATGGAATACCAGAATCAGAGATCCAGGGGCAAGCAACCGGTAGATTTTGAGATCGCCCGCTTTGATAAGCTAAGGCAGCTTTCTTTTAATACTCGTCTTATCGGAAGGGACAAAGAACTAGCTGAACTGAAAGGTCTTTTAAACAAGATTAAACAGACTAAAGGAAGTTTGATTTTTGTCTTTGGCGAGCCGGGTATCGGTAAATCTCGTCTTGTAGATGAACTCCGCGCCCATGTCTACGGTTTGGGAGGACTTTTCTGCGGTGGTAAATGCTACCAGTATGAATTTAAGACTCCCTATAAAGTGTTCTCCGAGGCAATAGACGCATATATCGAAAAAGTAAAACGCCTATCCCAGGAGCAGCAGCAGTACCATATTAAGCGTATTAAGGATGTCCTGGGAGAACTGGGAGCGGAAGTCGTCAAGATTGCCCCATCTATCACGGACATTATCGGTCAGCCCCCTAAGTTGGTAGAGTTAGACCCGGAAAAAGAAAAGATCAGGTTTTTGATCACGGTTACTAACTTTATTGTGTCCTTATCTACGCCTCAAACCCCGCTTTTGATGTTTCTGGATGACCTGCAGTGGGCGGACGACGGCTCACTGGAGATATTGGAGAGGGTAGCTGAAAAACTTATTAACACAGCTACTCTTATTATCGTCAGTTACCGGGATACTGAGGTAGGACAGAGCCATCCTCTGGCGCAGCTTATTAAAAAACTGAAAAACCAGAGCACGCCTCTTTTAGAAATCCCCGTGCGTAATCTTACTTTGAAGGAAACAACTCAGATGATCGCCCAGATCATCATGGAAAAAGAGGAAAGGGTCTTAGCTTTAGCAGAAATCCTCGATCAGAAAGCAAAGGGCAATCCGTTCTTTACTTTGGAACTCTTACGCTCGCTGGTAGATTCGGAGATAATCTATCTTGAAAAAGACCACTACACTTATGATTTGGAGAAGCTTAAGGCTGCCGGGTTGCCTGAGAATATCGTGGAGATCGTCCTTAAGCGCATAAAAGACCTGCCGGAGGAACATCTGCAGGTGCTGTCCTATGCTTCGGTATTGGGTAAAGAGCTGCAGTTTGAGCTTATCACTGAATTGACCAAGAAACCCTTCGAAGCGGTCCTGAATTCCATAGAAGAAGGTATTAAAAATCAACTCCTAATGCGCGATATCACCGGCCGCGAAAATATCTTTTTTATGCACGACCGGATCAGAGAAGCTCTTTATCAGAGAGTATCTGAGCAGGAAAGAGAACCCTTGCATAAACATATCGCCGAGGTTTTGGAAGAACAGAACAAGGATAATCCTGACCCGGTAATATACGATCTTGCTTATCACTTTACCCAAGCCAGGGTTGATGACAAAGCTCTGCAATATTCTATACCTGCCGCGCATAAAGCAAAGTCTTCATATGCTAATACGTTAGCCATAGACCTCTACAATTCTGCTAAAGATATCTTAGAGAAACAAGATAAGATCAGGACTTCCGATTACACGGAAATTTTGGAGAATTTAGGGGAAGTTTACAGACTGGCAGGTAAATTCGACCTGTCCATCACTAGTCTTAAGGAAGCAGAAGCCCTGATCCCTAAAACAGATACTCTTCATAAAGCCCAAGTCCTCTCCAAGATGGGAGATACGTATTGGGATAATGGTAAAGTTGAAGAATCAGCTAAAATATTAGAGCAATCGCTTAGAGTACTCGGAATAAGAATTCCCGTAACAATAATAGGAGTATTGTCTGGCATAACCATCCAGTTTAGCGCCCAAATGCTTCATATGCTATTTCCTCAGTTATTGATAAGCGGAAAATACAGAGAAAGCCCGCATGAGTTATTAATAGTGCGGATCATGAATAGGTTGGGCCACGCGTATTATTATAGCGATATGAACAAAACACTATATTATTTTTTGCGCTGTCTTAATGTTGCCGAAAAGATAGGCCCCTGTTCAGAATTAGCTTATGCATATATATCAGCGATGCCAGTCTTTGCAGTTTTTCCCTGGCATAGCCGCGTAGAGAGAGATTATAAGAAAGGGCTTGAGATATCGCAAAAGCTCAATGACCGGGTCAGGGAGGGGATTGCTTATGGATATTATGCAGGATTAAGATGCTATTCAAAGAATAAAGGAATAGAGTGCCTATCTTATGCCAAGAAGGCCGTTGGTATATTAAAGCCATTGGGAGAATATTGGGAATTAGGAGTTGGATATGCTTTTATCAATCACGGTAGTTTTATCGCCGGCAATATGCAGGAAGCCATAAAAATTAATGAAGAAAGTATGGAGGTAATGAAACAAGCCAATGTCTTACAGCCGCTTGGTTGGGGTTTATACGACAAGGGTTCTTTATCTTCCTTGATAGGAGATGTATCAGATGAAATAATCGAGAGTATTAAAGAAGGCAATAGATTAATGATAGAGACGCGGGATAAAGCCGATGAAGCGTATAGCCTCTCAATTTTGGCATTTGCTTATCTGCGGCGCAAAGAATATGCTTTAGCCATAGAAACAGTCGAGAAAGCAATACCTATGTATGATCGCCTAAAAGGTCCTTGGTCTTTTGACCTTTTTACAAGAGGTGCACAGATATATTTGGATACGGTTGTGCAAAATCCGGAAATATCTCGTAAGCAAAAGGATCAGTATCTAAAGCGTGCCCGTTGGTTTATCCTGCAGTCCCGTATATGGTCGGTATTTTTCAAGTTCTTCTACGGCTGGACTCTTCAGGTCTCTGGTACCTACCTATGGTTAACCGGTAAAAAGAAAAGAGCCATCTCTACCTGGGACCGGGGTGTGAAGTATCTACGCGAGAAGAGCGATGACAAGTACCGCATCGCCTATATCCTCCTGGAGCAAGCCAAGTTCCTGCTTTCGGATAAGATGGGGTCAGACCCAATTATCCGTAAAAAGGCCTACTCTAACCTGATCGAAGCCAGGGATCTCTTTACTGAGATGGGCTGTAAATTAGACCTGGATACTGCCAACAAACTCCTGGAATCTATCTCTCCCGAAGGAATATCGGTAGACTCCCGTACTGTCCTGACCCAGAAGCGCCATCTGGACAGCCTGCTTCAGGTAACCCAGGCTATCGGCTCTATCTTTATCCTGGATGAACTGCTCCAGAAGATCCTGGAATACGGCCTAAAGGTAACCGGAGCAGAGCGGGGCTTCCTGCTTCTCTATGACCAGACTAAGAACCTCTCTTTAAAAGTCTCCTCCGGCCTGGAAAAAGACCTATCAGGCACATCTTTTTCTTACGATAACTATAGAATAAGCTTAGAGCTTATCAATGAGGTAGTAAATACTAAGTCTGCCTCTATAGCAGATCAACAAACCGCCTCCAACGCCAAGATACAAAATGAACTCAAAACCTTCTCTGTCCGCCAAGCCATCACCGTACCCCTCCAGACCAGGGATAAGCCTATAGGTATCCTCTATATGGATAACAGATTAGCCGGAGGTACCTTCGGCAAAGACGAACTTGAGCTGATGAAAGGCTTCGCGGTCCAGGCTTCAGTCTCAATTGAGAACGCCTTCCTGGTCTCAAGCCTAGTTGAACAGGAAAGATTAAAACAAGAGCTAGAGCTGGGCAGGCAGATCCAGGAAAGCCTCCTTCCCAAGGAGAGCCCAGTCATCCAAGGATTAAAGCTCTCCGGTTTGATGCTCCCGGCCAAGGAGATAGGAGGAGACTACTATGACTTCGTTATTCCTGAAATGGGGTCAGACCCAATTTCCCAGGCTATTTCCTCTGTAGGTATTGTCATCGGTGACGTCTCCGGCAAAGGCGTAGCCGCAGGCTTACTTATGGCCATGGCCAAGACCGCCATCCACACCCTCTCTCAGGAGGAAACAAGCCCTAAACAGATACTTCTGCGTACTAACCAGATCCTGGTCAAACACATCGGAGCCCAGAAGTTTATGACCATGCTCTACTTCAGGTATGATACTCAAACCAAGACCTTAACTTACTCTTCTGCAGGACATGAGCATATCCTTATATATAGGAATAACGGGAAAGTCGAATCCATCATCTCCGGCGGCTTTATGCTGGGCATGGTCCCGGACATCTCCGCCTTCCTGGAAGATAAACAGATCTCACTTAACCCAGGGGATAAGATAATTCTCTACACTGACGGTGTCACTGAGGCCAGGAACCCCCAAGAAGACCTCTTTGGCCTTGAGAAGCTGATTGAGCTCATCCAAAAGTACGGCTCTAAACCCGCGGAACAACTGCTTAATTCTATCAAGGAAGAAGTCTACTCCTATATCGGCACCAGAGAGCAGTATGATGATATTACATTAGTCGTCATGGAAGCGACATAGAATAACCTATCCTTTTCCTTGATAGGTAAAGAGATTGGAAAAGGATTAATTCGCGGACGGCCTGCGGCCTACAACTTACGTTCGCTTTGCTCCGTAAGTTGTCCGCTCATTAATATTACGCTGGTAGTGATGGAGTCGCAATAGGTTAGGATTAATTCGGCCATATAACTTACGTTGCTTCGCTCCGTACGTTATCTGCTCATTAAAAAAACTTATTGACAACCCTGACTAAAAGTATTATTATATGGCTTCCTGTTTTCCAATAGAGGACAACCAATGAAAGAAATAAGAATTCATGCCCGCGCCGGACAAGGCGCCATAACCACAGCAGTATTATTAGGCGAGGCCTATTTTAGAGAGGGCCAGTACGCTTATTGCTTTCCGCATTTCGGCGCGGCCAGGATGGGCGCTCCGATGAATGCCTATGTGCGGGTGGATGATAAACCGGTCAGGCTGCGCAGCAAGATATATGAGCCGGATTACGTGCTGGTGGCGGATTCCACTCTTATGCGCGGATTCAATTGCCTTTCCGGGCTTAAAGAGGATGGCATTGCCATTATAAATGAAGGCGATGACGTCGATATCCCCAAGCGCAAGGCCCGTCAGAAGATATTCGTCATCCCGGCGAACAAGATCGCCATGGAGACCATCGGCAGGCCGATAGTCAACACTGTCCTATTGGGCGCTTACGCGGCTGCCAGCGGCCAGATCAAGATCGAAGACTTGTTTGAAGCCATCAAGAAGCGCATGAAGGGCAAGATCGCCGACGGTAATATTGAAGCGGCGAGAAGAGGATTTGATTTCATTAAAAATTATAAGGGCTAAAGAGAGGTAAATAAGTGTTCGGACCGTTAATCGCGAAACCAGGCTCAAGCAGGGTGAACAAGACCGGTTCCTGGAGAACAGATTTAAAACCGAAATTCCTGCATAAAAACTGTATCGGCTGTAAAATATGCTCCGGGGCTTGCCCTGAGGGCTGTATTATAGATGAAGAAAAAAATAACTATTCTTGCGACCTTTCCTTTTGCAAAGGGTGCGGTTTATGCGCTATTTTGTGCCCGAAGGCCGACATAGTAATGGTTAAGGAAAAAGAGGCTTAAAATCAGATGAAAGAATTTTTAGAGGGTTCTCAGGCGATAGCCAAGATGGTCAAGCTTTGCAAACCCGGCGTTATTTCCGCCTATCCGATAACCCCTCAGACCCATATCGTAGAAGAGCTGGCCCAGTTCGTGGCCAATGGAGAGCTTAATTCGCAGTTCGTCAATGTTGAATCCGAGCATTCGGCGGCATCCGTAGTCCTGGGAGCCTCCGCGGCCGGCGTGCGCGTATTTACCGCCACCAGTTCGCAGGGGTTGTTTTATATGCAGGAGGTAATATTTAATATCGCCGGCCTGCGCCTGCCGGTAGTCCTGGCTTGCGCTAACCGCGCCGTATCCGCTCCTATCAATATTTGGAATGATCAGCAGGATTCTGTATCCCTGCGCGACGCCGGATGGATCCAGCTTTATGCCGAGGACGTCCAGGAAGCGGCGGATTTTCACCTGATAGCCTATCGTCTCGCCGAGGATAAAGCCATAATGCTTCCGGTAATGGTATGCTTAGACGGCTATACCCTGACCCACGGCATAGAGACTGTGGATATCCCCAGCCAGGAACTGGTAGATAAATATTTGCCTCCTTATAAAGCTCCTTATAAATTAGACCCTGAAAATCCTTTAACCATCGGCCCCTTAGTGGACAGCGATTCTTATATGGAGACCCGTTACGCCATCGAGCAGACCCAGAAAGAAGTGCTTAAAGCTATCCCGAAGGCTACCGCTGAATTTGCCAAGGTCTTCGGCCGCGCCTATAACGGTCTGGTTGAAGAATACCGCATCTCCGACGCCGACCGGGTGATCGTGGCAATGGGTTCGGTATGCGGGACGATCAAGGAAACTATTGATGAATTAAGAAAAAAAGGCAAGAAGGTCGGGCTCCTAAAAGTCACCTCTTACAGGCCCTTCCCGGCCCAGGAAATATATGAAGCGTTAAAGGGTGTTCCGAGAGTGGCAGTCATGGACCGCGCCTTATCTTTAGGTTCTTACGCGCCGTTGGCCGCGGAAATCAAGGCGACATTCTTTGGAAAGAAGAAAAAGCCGTCGGTGATCAGCAGTTTTGTGGCCGGACTGGGCGGCCGTGATATTACCCGCGATTCGGTTAAAGAGATCTTCCGGATGCTTACCAATAAAGAAAGGACTGGGGAGTTTATCGATTTGAAACCCGAGCTCCTGCAGGATAAATATGAGTGATAATATGACCGTTAAGAAAAATCTGTTTTCCGCCGGGCATACCGGCTGCGCGGGGTGCGGCCAGGTAATCGCCGCGCGTACTGTTATCAATGCCGCGGGGCCCAATACTATCGTCGCCAATAATACCGGCTGCCTTGAGGTCCTCTCTACCAAATATCCCGAAAGCGCCTGGGAAGTGCCTTTCGTGCATTCATTGTTTGAGAACGCCGCAGCGGTCGCTTCCGGAGTGGAAGCCGCGCTTATATATCTGGGAAAGAAAGACCGCATCAATGTTATTGCCCAGGGCGGTGACGGCGGGACAGCGGATATCGGGATCCAGGCATTATCCGGCATGCTGGAAAGGGGCCACGATATACTTTATGTCTGTTATGATAACGAAGCTTATATGAATACCGGCGTGCAGAGAAGCGGGCTTACTCCTTTTAAGACCAATACCAGCACCAGCCCCCTGGGCGCCGCCTCGCTTGGTAATACCAGGCCTAAAAAACCCATGCCCGAGATAGTCAATGCCCACGGAATACCGTATGTCGCGACCGCTTCCGCGGCTTTTATTCAGGATCTGCAGCGCAAAGTAAAGAAAGCCATTTCCATCAAAGGCCCCAAGTATATCCAGGTGCATGTGCCCTGCCCGTTAGGCTGGCGCCATGAATCCAACCAGACTTTCGCGGTAGGGAAGCTTGCCGTTGAGACCGGACTTTATCCTCTTATTGAATACGAGAACGGCGTCCTGACCGCTCGTAAAATCCAACCTAAGCCCGTTGAAGAATACCTGAAAGTTCAAGGGCGCTTCAAACATCTTCTGAATAATCCCGAAGAACTAAAGAAAATCCAGGAAATTGCGGATAACAACATCCGCAAATATAACCTGAAAGCAGAAGGAACACAAGCGTAGGTAATAAGGAGGTTGTTATGGGAAAACAAGCCAGGGCGATCGTCGAGATCAGCCTGAAAGACCTGGTTAAGGACCTTACCAAAGCCTATTGCGATGAATGGTTGGCGTTTTATCTTTATACCTTCATGGCTAATATAGTTTCGGGAAGGACTTATAAAGGTATGCAGGAAGCGTTGAATAAGATAGCTAAGGATGAGTTGGAGCATGCCCAGGAATTAGCCGACCTGATCAGCAAATTAGGCGGGGTTCCTATTGCTAATCCCATGGAACTGGAGAAGAACGCCAATGCTCCGTACCTGATGCCTCCTAAGAATAGCTCTGATATTAACCGGATAATCAGGATTGTCGCGGAAGCGGAAGCGGGAGCGATCGAGGTATATAATAAGATAGCTAAGAAGACTTTCGGCAAAGACCACGTGACTTACCAGTTAGTCACCCATATACTTTCGGAAGAGGTAGATCACGAGGAAATGTTTGAGAACCTGAATTTAATGGAAAGGTAATAGGAGAGCAAAGATATGGCAAAGGTGACTGTTGATGTTTCTACTTGCGTCGGCTGCGGGTTATGCGAGCAGGCCTGTCCTGAAGTATTTCAGGTGCAGGGCGATGGTATCGCCCATGTAAAAGCGCATAGCTGCGCTTTGCATGATCTAAAAGATATCGCTGCGCAGTGCCCGGTAGAGGCGATCAAGGTAGAATAAACTAAGTAATAAAAAAGGGGCAGCGGATATTTCCGCTGCCCCTTTTTTTACGCCCTATTTATTCGGTCCAGTCCTGCAGGCGCGCTTTTGACCTTAGATCCTCGATGAACTTGGCGAAGGAATCTTCTTTTTTGCGTTTCAGGAGCGCTTCAGTGAAGTCTTTTTCTTCTTTTGTGAATTTCTCTTCATCTATCGGCACCAGCTCTTTTACCATAATGATGTAAAAACCCTGCTCAGATTCCAGCGCCGGGCTTATCCTGTCTTTATCCAGCTTCCGGGCTGCGTCATAGAATTTATCGGAGGCGCCCAGGCCTTGGATATAGGCAGAGCGTTTAAAAAGCTCCGTAGATGAGGATTTGAGATCCAGGGATTTGGCGGCCTTATCAAGATCCGCCGGCTTGACCGTTTCGCCTGCCTTGTGCAATTGTGAAAGGGCGCTTTCGATCTTACTTTTAGCGATCTGGCGCGACTGCTCCTGGATCAGCCTTTCTTTTACCTGCTCCCTGGCTTCCTCGAAGCTGGGCACATAAGAATCTTTTTTCTCCTTTAATTTTACGATGTACCAGCCTTTTTGGGTATGGATGGGCGGGGCGAAAGAGCCGATACTCAATTTTGAGATGGTATCGATGATCTCAGGAGACCAGCCTATGCCCGGAATGGGTTGGTCCAGCCCGAATAATCCGGTCTCTTTTATCTCTAAAGAGAGCTCTTTGGCGCTTTTTGCCAGGTCTTTATCCTTATTCAGTTGTTCGACAACATCCTTGATCTTCTTGTCTACCGCCGCTGTATCAGCTTCTTGGGCATCCGGGGGGTATTCCAAACCTAAGTATTCCAGGTTGAAGGAATCCGGCTTTTTGAATTGTAGAGAGTTCTTGGCAAAATAATCTTTGATCCGGGCGTCATCAACCGTTGTTTCTCCGTTAAAGTCCGCGGTATTAGCGGCGATATAATAAACGCTGAGCTGTTCATTTTCCTTAATATATTCGTCCCTGGCATCCTTAGGCGAAACAACGACCGCCTTCGTCATCCCGTCATATAGCTTGGCTATTGCCAGGCCGCCCCTAGTTTCTTCTTCGAATACGCGGGGCTGGGTGTTAAAATAATATTGGATGATCTTGGCGTAAGTTTCGTAATCAAACGCTCCCTTGGACTGGAAAAAGGGGTATTTTTCCAGCATGTCCCGCACCTCCGCGTCGCTGACCTGGATCTTCCTTTTTTGGGCCTCATGCAAGAGGATGAGGCGGTCCCAGGTGCGTTCCTTGAGATTAAGGTATTTTTCCAGCTTGGAGAATTGATCTCCCATCTGGATCATGAATTGGG
Organism: Candidatus Omnitrophota bacterium; assembly: GCA_028707105.1. The sequence continues at coordinate 9,743 of JAQTUY010000050.1, forward strand.
TCCGGGTGGCGATGTAGGCTTCTTTAAACTCCGCGGGGGTTATGTTCTTGCCGAATATCCTGCCGGCATAACCATGGCCCTCTTTCCCGCTGCTGACCATACTGCCGACTCCCCACAATAAAAAGGCGGGTAGTATCAGGACCGCCACGACAATCCATATCCATTTCGCGATTCTTCTGTCACGTAATTTTTTAAGCATATCGGGTCTCCTTATGAATAATTACACCTATTATAGTCAAAATTCGGCATAATGCAAATTTTTTTGTAATTTCCCTTTAC
>JAQTUY010000051.1 GCA_028707105.1 Candidatus Omnitrophota bacterium
AGCTAATAGGACGGAGGGGATGACCACGCCCCGCAAAATGACAACACATCTTATTTAGGAATAATCCAGATATATAAGTATATCAAAAATTATACTGCTTAGCAACATTCTAATTCCGCTACGAAGCGGACACCAACGCAATATTCACCACAAGGTGAATACTCGCGCTATACCAATAAGCGCGAGGTACCACATAAGCGTTGGGTGACATCGCAGGACACTATTGCTAAAAACATATTTATCCGGCTGGAAATTATGCTAGAATATATTAAAAGATGTCTTATAAAAATTAACACCTATCCGGGAGGATTTAATGAAAAGAAAGAAATATTTTATTAATCCGTCGGTCCAGCTTAAATATATCGTAATGAGCATAGCCCCTGCCCTGGTAATAAGCATCTTCTGCGTCCATTTCCTGATCAATGCCGGGCAAGAACAGCTAAAAAGCCAGAAACGAAGGATCTCGGTGACCTTCGCCGCCCTCCAGAAAGATACCAACCGCCTGGGAACGAAAGAGACCCCTGACCAGAGGATAGATGATATCAAAAAACTGATCCGTTACCTCACGGTGATCCAGAATGACCTGGAGGCAAGAGACCAGGAAATAATCAATAACTGGAAGATGACCCAAAATTCAATAATCCTGGTGCTCCTGATCGCCCTTTTTGGCGTCGGCGCCGCGGCTTTAATATTATCCCACAGGATAGTCGGGCCGATATTCCGCATCAAAAGATATATCGATATGCTCGCGGACGGCCAGGATATACCCGCAGTCAAGATCCGCAAGAACGATGAGTTCCAGGACGTAGCCGAATCACTGGAACGCCTAAGAAAAAGGATCGTCGAAATAAAAAAGAAATAACCACCCGCAAGGCCCGGTTTCGCACGCCTAACTCCTTTGAATGTTTATAGTTACGACGGCTTGAATGCGTCAGATAGATATGCTATATTTTCTCTAGGGACGCACTATACGCTCCCGGGAAATAACGGCCTAGATCATAACATTTGGAGGTGGGTATGAGGACCATTCACAGAAAAACACAATGCCGTAATCTTCTTCTCCTCTGTTTGGCTGCCGCGTTCACTCTTCTAATATTCTCTCCGGCGGCAATGGCGCAAACCGCCACGGAAAGAAAAATCACCGGTTATTACTACGATCCCGGCACGGGCAAATTAATAGCCAAATATGACAATCTTTCCCCGGCTCAAAGCGCTGCCTACGCGCAGGAAGAGCAGGAAGCCGCGCAACTGCGGCAAAAACTGACTCAAATACAAAAAACCAATCCGGCCCTGGCTAAAAAAATAGCCAAAGCCCAGACTGCCGCGAATAAGGCCCAAACAGCGTCAGATAAGGCGCAGGTAACGGCGGAAAAAGCTCAGGCGGGAATAGCTAAGGCGCAGGCGAAGGTGACCGCGGCTGAGACAGCGGTAGTCAAGGCGCAGGCGAAGGTGACCGCGGCTGAGACAAAGGTGACTACGGCGCAGGCGGCGGTGCAAACGGCTATACAGAAGGCGGAGATCGCGGCGCAGAAGGCGGCAGCGGCGGCGCAAGCGGCGGCGGAAAAAGCGGCTATAGCGGCGCAGACGGGAACAGCTTCAGCTAAGAAAGCGGCGGACAGGGCGCAAGCAGCCGCGGAAAAAGCTCAGGCGGCAGCGACTAAGGCGCAGGGAAAAATAGCTACGGCTGAGGCGGCGGTAGTCAAGGCGCAGGCGAAAGTTACTACGTATCAGGCAGGAGTGACTAAGGCTGAGGCGGCGGTAGTCAAGGCGCAGGAAAATGTGCAGAAGGCAACGGACAAAGCCACGGCAGCAGAGCAGAGGGCGGCAACAGCGGCGCAGAAGGCGCTGGACGCGGCAAATAAAGTAAAGGCAATGATTAAATCAGGTTAGAAAGCCGCAGCGGCTTTCTACTTCATATATGCGGCGATAAAGCAAGCTAGAGTTCACGGCTTGCTTTATTTTTTATTGCTAATATCAAATATACCATTTATAATAGTTCGCAGCCAAAGACAAATGCCATGATAAACAGTATTATAGCCATAAAAAAAGACAGGTTGGGATTTACCCTGCTTGAGACGGTAATGGTAATCGTGATACTGGGTATTATGGGCGCCCTGGCTATCCCTAAATTTGTCGACTTGCGGATCAAGGCCGAAGAAGCCAGAGCGCAGGCGAACATAGGCGCTATGAGAGCGGCGATATTAATATACTACTCAAAAACAGCCATGCCCCAGTTCCAATACTTGTGTAATTCCGCCGCTAATTCCTACCGGAGCGTTACCGTCGCCAACCCCTGTTTTCCCGCCAGTAACGAAGAAATAGAGAGCCTGCTTACTAATTCTCCCAACTGGGGTGAAGGCGGAAGCGGCGGGGCATGTTATGACGCCTCAAGCGGACAGATCAGTTCCTGTCAATAGATCGCGCCTTTGGCGTATTTGGCGAGGATATCAAGTTCGACGTTGACTTTAGAAGAAGGCATCTTTGTCCCCAGGACAGTGCTGCCCAGGGTATGCGGGATGATATAAACAGAAAATGAATTTCCGGTTTTATTGACTACCGTAAGGCTGACCCCCTCAAGCGCCACCGATCCTTTAGGCGCGATATATCCCATGAACTTGGCGGGTAAGGCGACCTCGTAACAGAGGTTACCCTCCCTCATCCTCCGGGAAACGATCACCCCCACGCAGTCAATATGCCCGCTGACAAAATGTCCGGATAACCTATCGCCTATCTTCAGACTGCGCTCGAGGTTTACCTTGGCGCCCGTCCTCAATGAACCCAGGTCAGTGACCTTTAAAGTCTCGTTCATTACTTCGAAACTGGCGATATCAGCTTCTTTTTTGACTACTGTCAGGCAGGATCCGTTGACGCAAATACTATCTCCGATATTCGCGTCCTGAAAAACTTTGGAGGCTTGCACCGCGAGCAAAGTAATATTTCCGCTCCGCGCCACCTTTTTGACCTCTCCTATTTCTTCGATTATCCCGGTAAACATTAACCAGCTCCAACTTTAAAGTAATCTGTCTTCATTTGACGTAACCCTCGATCAAAAAATCCTCCCCGAGCCGGCGCAGCTTCACGTCTTTTAACTTATGCGCGGACTCAAGGCGGGTTATACCGCGCCCCATCACCGAGCTGATCGCTTCCTTGCCGCCGATTATCTTGGGGCTTATAAAAAACAACACCTTATCCACGAAACCCTCATCAAAGAGCGCGCCGATCAAAGTGCCCCCTCCCTCGACCAGGATATTGGTTATGCCCAGCCGGGCAAGCTTTTTAAACATATCCCGCAGGTTTATTTGCCCGGATTTTTCTTTGACTTCCAGGATCTTCGCTTTTTGGGAAAGGATTTTACGGTTCTCGGTTTCCTGGCCCGCGGCAGCGGACAGGGTAACGATTATTACCGGGTTATCGCGGGAAAATACATTGGATCCGCAGGGCGTACTGAGCTGACTGTCAACGATGACCTTAACCGGGCTCCTTTGGGAAAACCAGGCGTCAAGGCGCGGATCATCCCTGAGTACGGTATTGACCCCCACCATTATGGCGTCATAACGCTGGCGGATACGATGCGCGTAAACGCGGGAACGGTCGGAGGTTATCCATTTCGAATCGCCGGTATTGGTCGCGATCTTGCCGTCCAAAGACTGCGCGACCTTGACCGTGACAAAAGGTAATTTCTTGGTGATATATTTTATAAAAGACTCGTTGAGCTTCCTGAGCTTCTCTTCCATGACCCCGGCGGTGACTTTTATACGGTGTTCTTTTAATATCTTGCAGCCCCGGCCGTTATTAAGCGGATTAGGATCGATCATCCCGATAACAACCTCCTTGATCCCGCTCCTGATTATCTTGTCCACACAGGGAGGAGTTTTCCCGAAATGCGCGCAGGGCTCTAAACTGACATACAGGGACGCGCCCCTGGCATCTTTGCCCGCTTCATCTAAAGCCGCGATCTCGGCGTGAGGAGAACCCGCCTTTTCATGATATCCCCTGCCGACGATCCGCCCGTTCTTGACGATAAGCGCCCCCACCATGGGGTTAGGCGCGGTCGCGCCGCTCCCTTTTAAAGCCAGCCTGACCGCCAGGTTCATATAATATTCATGGCTTTTTTTCATAACCTTCTTCCCCTCGCGCCTTTTAACTTTTCCACCAGTTCATAAGGCACTTTTATCGACCCGATCCTAGACTCGGGCTTGGCGCTCCCGTGGCAATCCGAACCGCCGGTAAGCACCAGGCCGTATTCGCGCGCCATGCTCTTATAACGCTCGATCATGGAAGCGTTATGTTCGGGATAATAAACTTCCAGTCCCTGAATACCCTCATCTACCAGCGCGGGGATCAGCATATCATTACGCAAGCTGTACGGATGGGCGAGCACGCAGCAGCCTCCGGCGGTATTCCTGATCATTCTTATTACCTCGGCCGGCTTAAAACGGAACCCGCAGACATAAGCGGGGCCCTTATCCCCGATATATTTCTCAAAGGCCTCTCCGGTATGCCTGCAATAACCTTCCTTAACCAGGGCCCTGGCGATATGCAGCCTACCGACGCTCCCCTTTCCATGGCACATCCCCAGGACGCTATCGGCGTTTAAAGAGATCCCCAGCGCCTGCAATTTTTCGATCATCTTATAAAGACGCCGGATCCTGGCCTCTTTTAATGACTCCAGCTTTTTGACAAAATTCTTTTCTAAATAGTCGATGAAGTAACCCAGGATATGGACCTCCAGCCCGTTTAACTCGGCGGTCAATTCTATGGCGGGTATTACCTCTATATTATGCTGCTTTGCCGCTTCGATAGCGGGCGCGATACCGCTGACCGTATCGTGGTCGGTGACCGCGATGACGCCTAGGCCCGCGCCGGATGCCTTACGCGCCAGCTCCTCAGGAGTATAGGTACTATCGGAATATACCGTGTGCAAATGCAGGTCGCAATATTTCATGCCGGCCTTGATTCTATCTTTATCTTATCCAGCACGCCGTTGACAAACTTACCCGCCTCAATGCCGGAAAATTTCTTGGCCAGGTTAACGGCTTCATTGATAGAGACCTTTGCCGGTATATCCTTGCAATACAATAACTCATAGGCTGCCATACGCAGGATGTTCCTGTCAACGACAGCCATGCGTTTAAGCTGCCAGTTGGTAGCGTATTTGGATATACCCTCATCAACTACTACCAAATACCGCGCCACCCCCTGGACCAGGCCGTTGGTGAATTCCCGGACTTCCCCGTCCGACTCTTTATCGGCCTGGGACAACCAGAAATTTTCCAGGGCATCTTCGGGCTTATCTCCGGTGAGATCCATTAAATAAAGCGCCTGGAGGGCGTACTCTCTTGCCTTAGTTCTTTTTCTCATAATAGTTATATTTTGAGCTGTGATAATACGTTTACCATCTCGATCGCGTTCAAGGCCGCGTCGCGCCCTTTATTCCCTTCCTTGGTGCCGGCGCGCTCAATCGCCTGCTCAATAGTGTCGGCGGTAATAACTCCGAAGGTGACCGGCAGCCCGGTATCCATGGATATCTTGGCTATGCCCTTGGCGCATTCGGAAGCGATATACTCAAAATGCGGAGTAGAGCCGCGGATTACGGTACCGAGGCAGACCAGGGCGTCAAAACCTGTCTGTTTGGCTAAACGCGAAGCTATTACCGGGATCTCAAACGCTCCCGGCACCCAGATGACGCTTAAATCCGCATCCTGCGCTCCATGGCGCAGCAACTCATCCAGGCATCCGCTCAGTAATTCCTTGGTGATGAATTCATTGAACCTAGAAACGATTATACCGAATTTTTTACCCTTGGCAATAAGATTGCCTTCTATTACCTTTGCCATATATACCCCCCTTTGGGTTGATATCCCCCTCTTGACAAGAAAAAAGCTTGAGGGGGATTAATTCGCGCATATAACTTACGTCGGCTTTTAAGCCTCCGTAAGTTATGCGCTCATTAAATTTTCAGCTGGTGCCCCATTTTTTCTTTCTTAGTCTTTAAATAATTGTAATTCTCCGGATTTGGTTCTATTTCCAGGGCGAGGCGCTCCACCACTTTCAAACCGTAACCTTCAAGGCCGACTATCTTACGGGGATTATTGGTAAGCAGCTGGATATTCTCCACTCCCAGGTCGACCAATATCTGCGCTCCGATGCCGTAATCGCGCAGGTCCGGCTCAAAACCAAGAGCCTCATTCGCCTCGACCGTATCCATGCCCTTATCCTGCAGGTTATAAGCGCGGATCTTATTTTCCAGGCCTATCCCCCTGCCCTCCTGGTTCATGTAAAGTATGACTCCCTGGCCCTTTTTATCAATAAGCTGCATGGCCTTCTTCAACTGCCTGCCGCAATCGCAGCGCAGCGAACCGAAGACGTCTCCGGTGAGGCACTCCGAATGCACGCGCACCAGGATGGGCGTTTTATTTTGCCTGATCGGCAGGCACTCGAAGCCCTTGACCAGCGCGACGTGAGAAATACCGCTGAGCATATCGCGATAGACGATCAATTTATAAACGCCCGATTCGGTGGGTAAAACAGCTTCCGATACTTTTTCAATAAGCTTTTCGTTCTTGCGGCGGTATTCTATCAGGTCGGCGATAGAACATATCTTTAAAGAATGCTTCGCGGCGAATTCAAATAACTGGGGCAGCCTGGCCATCGTGCCGTCGTCATTCATTATCTCGCAGATCACGCCTCCGGGATAGAGCCCGGCAAGGCGGGTTAAGTCTACCGTGGCTTCGGTGTGGCCGGCGCGCACCAGGACCCCTCCTGTTTTAGCCTGTAAAGGAAAAGTGTGCCCGGGACGGATCAGGTCTTGAGGCGTAGTTTGAGGATTTATCATGACCTCAATGGTCCGTGCACGGTCATAGGCGGATATCCCGGTTGTAGTGCCATGACGGGCGTCAACAGAGATCATCCAGGCGGTTGAAAAACGATCCGCCTGAGCGGCCGCGTTCTTATGGTCTATCATCGGCCGCAATTCCAGGGCATTAAGCCGGGCTTCTTCCAGCGGCACGCAGATCAGCCCGCGGCCGTAGGTTGCCATAAAGTTGATATCCGCCGGCTTGACAAATGAAGCGGCCATGACCAGGTCTCCCTCATTCTCACGGTCGGCATCATCTACCACAATGACCATCTTGCCGCGCTTCAGCTCTTCCAATATTTCCGCAATAGTATTAAATATCAATGAAAACCTCCCTTAAAAACAAGAAATCCCGAAGAATGATCTTCGGGATAGATAAATACAGCCGTCCTTTAATCTTCTTCCATCTAGACTGTGCTCCGCTTGATAATCAAGCGGATGGCTATTGGCTGCTGAATTTCACAGCATCTGTGCCCGCGCCTGTGCGCGGTGCACTCGTAGGCTTTCCCGTGTAAACACGGGATCCACTACCAGTCGGGAATTCCACCCTACCCCGAAGATTAAGTTATACTTATTATACTGGAAAATCTTGCCTTGTCAATAGGCTTTAAACTAACTATAATATAACACTATGGAACGCGTTATAATCCAGATTCATGAACTTCTGGTCAAAAAACACAAGACCATAGCGGTAGCCGAATCCTGCACCGGCGGGCTTCTCTCCAGCCTGCTTACCAGCCTGGACGGCAGTTCGCAATATTTTATATTAGGAGCGGTCGTCTATAGCAATAAAGCGAAAAGCTCCATCCTGGGTATCCCCGGCAGCCTGATCAATAATAAAGGCGCGGTCTGCGCGCAGGTAACCGCTCTTATGGCCAAGGGGGTAAGAAAACTGGCCCATACCGACTTCGGGATAGGAATAAGCGGGATAGCCGGGCCCGGCGGAGGCTCAAAAACCAAGCCTGTCGGCACGGTTTTTATTGCCGTGGAAGGCAAAAGTAAAAAAACCTGCCGGAAATTCATCTTTAAGGGCAGCCGCTCCTCGGTCAGAAAAAAATCCGCGTTAAAAAGCCTGGAATTATTAAGATCATTCCTGTAATATGCGCGCCTTCATCGCCATCAGATTATCCCTTAAAGTAGAAGATTTCCTCGCCCGCATCCAGGAAAAGCTAAAAGCCCCGGGCGCCGATGTAAAATGGGTAGAACCCCGTAATATCCACCTTACTTTAAAATTCCTGGGAGAAAGGGATGATAAACGGATCGAGGAGGCGAAAACGATCCTGGAGGAAACAGCCGCGAGGTTCAATGAATACACCCTTCAGCCGTCATCTGTCGGCGCGTTCCCGGATATCCAACACCCCGGCGTTATCTGGATCGGGGTAAACCAGGGAGCCCCGGAAACGATCAGGCTTGCCCGGGATATCGAAGAAGGTATCTGCCGGATAGGCATACCGAAGGAAAAAAGGCCTTTTGCCTGCCATATCACCCTGGGAAGGTCAAGAACGCCTAAAAATATGCGGGGATTGGTTGAACAGCTGAGTATATTAAAGGAAGGATCCTGGGAACCCGCGCCGATCCTGAAAGTAGACAAGATCACCCTTTTTAAAAGTACGCTTAGTTCAAAGGGCCCGCTTTACGAAGTCCTGCATGAAGCAAATCTCAAGAAAACCTGAAGAATAATATTAGCGTACACCCCCGCCAATATATCATCCGCCATGACCCCCAGGCTTCCCGGAAGCCGCTGCAGTTTATTCGCGGGGTAGACCTTAAGCGCGTCGAATGCCCTAAAGAGCATAAAACCCCAGAACAACGGCCATAAGGTTATCTTACCGGCGGGGATGAAGAGGAAAGTCAGGAACATGCCCGCGACCTCATCAATCACTATCCTGCGGTCATCTTTTTTCCTGAACATTTTTTCAGCCGGGCCGGAGACGATAAAGCCCAGCGCGGTCACCAAGAAAGTAGCCGCAATATACCAGGTCTGGTTATTTTTTAGCAGGATGACCGGGATTACCGCCGCCGCGCTGGTAACGGTCCCGGGTATCAACGGGCTGCAGCCGATAAAAAAGAAGGTGCTGGTGATCTTGATTATGAATTCTCGCATGAAGGTTACTGGGCTTCGAGGACGACCAGGGTTATATCGTCGTATTGGGGATGATTGCCGATAAACGAATAGACTTCTTCCTTTACTAAACGCATCAGCTCATCCGCCGGCTTAGAGCCGTATTTAACAAAGGCTTCCCGGAGCTTTTCTAAACCATACCTGTCTTTGGCTTGATTCTCCGCCTCCGTGACCCCGTCCGTGTAAAGAAGTATCTTATCGTGCGGATCCAGGTGCAGCTGTTTTTCTTCCAGGAAGCGGTCGATATCCGGAAGCATGCCGAGCATGAAGCCGCCGGAAACAATAGACTCCACGGTCCCGGTTTTACTCTTATAAACAAGGATATGCTCATGCCCTCCCGAGGAATAGGTCAGGATATTGGTTTTAGCCTGCCAGGTCAAATAAAGCAAAGTCATGAATTTTTGAGCGCCGATATGCTTATTCAAAATATTATTGGTGCGCATCAGGACTTGCCTGGGCGAATTCTCTTCCTGAGACAGGGTATGGATAGCAGTTTTAGCCATAGCCATTAACAGCCCGGCGGCAACGCCTTTACCGGAGACGTCCCCGATAGCGATCGCGAGCGCGTCCTTATCCGGCAGGGTTATAAAATCATAATAATCCCCCCCGATCTCCTTGGCCGGCTGCATCAGCCCCTGGACGGTAAGCCCCCTGATAAGCGGGACCTCCTGCGGCAGGAGCGCCATCTGGATCTCTCTTCCCAGCTTCATCTCTTCAGCCAAACGCTCTTTTTCCACGATATCCTCATGATGCATGGCGTTATCGATAGTAATGCCTATCTGCCTGCCCATGTTTTCCAGCAGCTCGACATCTTTAATGGTGTAGTTCTGGAGATTTTCCTTCTTACCAATACCGATAAAAGCGTTGATCTTGTTTTCCATGATTACGGGTATCAGGACCTCGATAGCGTTCTGAGCCAGGAAAACTCCGGCCTCTTCCTTTATCGGAGTATACTGCGGGTCGATCTCCACCTGTTCCCTTTCTATCGCTCTCTGATGTATGGAAAA
>JAQTUY010000052.1 GCA_028707105.1 Candidatus Omnitrophota bacterium
CAACATCAAGGCCGCGGACTTAGAAAAGTTCGGCACCTTGCTCTATGACGCCTCAGGCCTGCGCGATTTAAGTGCTTCCGTAAAGTATTTTGAAGCGATCATCACCTTTAAAGACTTAGTCAGCGCCTCAACCAAGGCTGCCGGTATCAAAGCTCTCCTGATCAAGACCCAGGCTATCGACCTGGACAACATCAAGTCTGCAGACTTAGAGAAGTTCGGCACCATCCTCTATGACGCTTCCGGCTTAAGGGACTTAGCTGCTTCCGTTAAGTATTTCGAAGCAATTGCGACATTCAGAGATTTAATATCCATAAGTCCTAAAGCGTTTGGTATAAGGATGTTGCTTTTAAGAACTTACGGTTTTGATCTATTCAATATTAAAGGTGTAGATTTGGAGGAATTCGGGGTTCTTCTCTATGACGCCAACGGCTTGCGTAACCTTTCGGATACGGTCAAATACTTTGAATCCATTGTTACCTTTAAAGACCTGGTCAGCGCCAGCCCGAAAGCCTCCGGGATTAAAACTTTGTTGATCAAGACCCACGGTTTAGATTTGGATAATATCGTTACCGCGGATCTAGAGAAATTTGGGACACTTCTATATGATGAGAATGGCCCGCGCGACTTGAATAAGTCAGCCGATTTCTTTACTCAAGTGGTCGTATTTAACGAAAAAGTCAACGCGAGCCCGTATGTTAAACAAATGAAAGAGCTTCTTGTTAAGGAGTACAGCCTTGACATTGATGATCTCAAGGCTGCGGATTTTGCTCCGTTGGGCGCTTTAGTATTCAGTCCCGAAATCTACGTCAGCTTTGCCTGGATCCAGTTTAAGAATGATGATTTCCAGTCGGCAATTCAAGAGATGGAGAGTATGTTCGCGGCGCATCCGGAATGGCAGGATATCGCCTATCAGCAGGAGATCCAAGCGGAAACCAAACAGGAATTTCCGCCTAGTAACCCGACCAAAGAACAACTTACCGAAACCTTTACCAAATACTGGGCGCTTTATCACCTGGGCACAGGCCGCTGGATACTTGTTGATTCTTATATGATGTCAGGGCAGGAAGACAAAGCTTTGGAATCGGCCAAAGAAATACTCAAGCACTACGCTTGGTCTCATGCCTGGGATCCTCAAGGCTGGTTCTGGTCAATAGCGGGAGCGCTCAAGAATAATTATCCCGAATTATATTTAAAAGCAAGAGATCAGATCAATAAGGAGAATAAAAAATTATCCCGCTTAAATTTGATAGATGCGATTTTGGGTGTATCCAGCGCTGAAGCCGCGGAAATAGTTTCTTCTGCCTATGCAGCCGAGGTCACCTCCGACGACCAGGTAAAAGCCTTCTATTCAGCCTTTAAAGCGCTTACCGGTCAGGAGAAAGAAACGGTCAATAACTATATCCTGATACCTTGTTTTATGCTCGACTTATTGGATAACAATTCCCGTCTTGATCCTGAAGATGTCGCCACCTTGACCAATAAAAAGTACGGCATCCTCTTTGATGAAAATGGCCAACCCAGGGATAGCGCAAATACAGTAGAATTCTACCGCCGCATTACCGAATTCATCCAAAGGATCAACTATTCGCAAGTAGGCCCGATCTTAAGGGATATATTCCTAAGAACCCATGGTATTGACTTAAGCAGCCTCAAAAGCGCTGACCTGGTCAAGTTCGGCGGTATCCTATACGACGAAAACGGACCCCGCGATATCGCCTCCAGCGCGGAGTACTTTATCAATATCGCCACCCTTATAAATAAAATAAATAACTATCCTCAAGGAGCTCAGGTCAAGGCATTATTTATCAAGGCCTATAGTATGGACCTGGATAACCTTAAGAACGAGGACCTGGCTAAGTTCGGCGCTATACTCTATGACGCCAAAGGTCCCCGGGATTTAGAGGTAGTATTCCGCTTCTTTATCGCGGTGATAGATTTTACCAATAAGATCAACGCCAGCGCTTATAAAGTCCAATTCCAGTCTTTACTTAAGGATTACGCGATGGATATCAGTAATTTAAAAGCGGAAGATTTCGGCAAGATGGGCGATCTTATCTATAGCCCGGAAATATACGTCAGCTTTGCCTGGATCGAATTCAACAATAAAGACTACAGCGCTGCCATAAATGAGGTCACAACTGCCATGAACATGAATCCTCAGTGGCAGGATTATGCCTATAACCAGGGCAAGGATGCCAAGGCTAAAGGTTTTATGCCGCCGTCCTCGCCTACCCAAGAGCAGTTGAAAGATACCTTTACCCAATACTGGGCTCTCTATCATTTAGGCACAGCCCAGTATATCCGTTTAGCCTCTTACGCCGAGTCCAAGCAGGCCGATAAGGCGGTAGAGGTAGCCAGAGAGATCCTCTCTCACTACGCTTACGCCTATTCCTGGGATCCTCAAGGCTGGTTCTGGTCAATAGTAGGAGCCCTGAAGGATAATTACCCGGATATATATAAGAAGGCTAAGGCGCAGATGCAAGTACCTGCCAAGAAATTATCGTTGAATTGGCTGGATAGGGTATTAGGGATAGGGGAGGCCTACGCGCAAGAAACTGATGAGAATATTGTTGATCATCGGAAAGGTTTTATCCAAGAAATAGATGACGTGATCAAAGCAAGGATGGAGTATCTTAGGATACAGATACTTAATCGCCACGTTTATCTTTTGATGGTATCGGGCAACGGGGAAAAGCTGCAAGGTAACTGGCTAAAGGCGCTGGAAAGTTACGGGTCTGCCTTGCTTCGCGCCGAGAAGCTTAATAATCCATTATTAATTGAGCAGATTTTAAAGGAAATTGAATACTGCCGGGAGCAGCTTGAGATCGGGAAAATAGTCCGGCTATATCATCAGGCAAAGGCCGCTTCCGGAGACAGAGAAGCGGTTGTCTTATTTAAAGAGGCGCTTGCGCGTCTTCAGGAAGTATCTCCCGCCGCGCTTTCTCTAGAGAACAAGCAAAGATTTGAAAATACGATCAATAATAACCTGGCGCTGCGCGTAGAATTATTTAATTTTAAGAGCGCGGTTGGGAATAAGAAGGATAGTGAGCTGACCGGCGAGCAGCGTAATCAATGGCGCGCTATCAGGAGCCGGGAAATTCTGCTTGCGCGTACCGCTTATGATGCTGAAGAAGGAAGTTACGAGAGCGGGCTGTTTTACCTGACCCAAAAAGAATATCAGCAGGCCCTGTATTATTTAAACTGGGTAGTAGTGGAAAGCAGCCATTATCAGTCCGCGCAAGCGCATATAAGAGCTATCGAGAATAAACCGCAGCTGAAAGAAAAAATAGCGGGAAGGCGGATATTAAAAGAGGCAGGGGAGTCTTGGATCAGGAGGTTTATGCTTGCCGTGTGCCCGGAGGCTTACGCCGCAGAAGCCCCTTCTTCCGATGAGCAGATCAAAGCTTTTATTAGCGCCTTCAAGGCCCTCTCCGATCACGAGAAACAGTCTATCAACAACTCTATTTTGATACCTTGTTTCATTTTAGATCTCCTGGATAACAACGGCCGCCTCGATCCTGAAGATATCGCCACATTCGCCAACAAGAAATACGGCATACTTTTTGATGAGAACGGCCAGCCGCGCAAAATGTCGGAAGTGGTAAGTTATTACCAGATGGCCGCCGGTTTTATTGAAGCTGTGAATTACTCCAATAGAAGGCCTACCCTTATCGCGCTCTTTAAGAAGACTCATGGGTTTGATTTGAGCAACCTGAAAGCTGGCGACCTTGCTAAATTCGCGACCCTGCTCTATAGCGAAAATGGCGCGCGCGATCTTAAAGTGGTAATGAGCTTCTTTAATGATGTGGCGGCCTTTATAGACATGTCCAGCCCGGAAAGCAGTGAAGGCACATCTGTCAGAGCGCTTATATTAAAGACCCACGGGATAGACCTGGATAATATAAAGGAAGCCGATCTTGAGAAATTCGGGACTATTTTCTATAACGAAAAAGGAGACGGTAATGCCGAGACCGCCTTTAAATTTTTTCTCAAAGTCGTTTACTTTAAAGAAACGATAGAAAAAGGTCCCTTTGCCGCGGAAAAGAAAAACCTTTTAAAAGAATATAACCTTGACCTTGATAACCTGAAAAGCACCGATCTTGGCAAGCTCGCCGGACTCATCTTCAGCCCGGAGATTTACGTCGGCTTTGGCTGGATAGAATTCAATAATAAGGATTATAAAACAGCCGTATCCGAGATCGAGGTTATGCTTAATGCTAATTCCGAATGGCAGAGATTTGCCGATGAACAGGAAGCCCGGGCTGAAGAATTATCTTACATCCCCGATACTTCTAAAGAAGATTTAACCCAGATCTTTACCCAATACTGGGCGCTTTATCATTTAGGCACAGCCCAGTATATCCGTTTAGCCTCTTACGCCGAGTCCAAACAGGCCGACAAGGCGGTAGAAGTAGCTAAGGAAATCCTCTCTCACTACGCTTATGCCTATTCCTGGGATCCTCAGGGCTGGTTCTGGTCAATAGTAGGAGCCCTGAAGGATAATTACCCGGATATATATAAGAAGGCCAAGGCGGAAATGAAAGCGCCTGTTAAGAAATTATCGTTGAATTGGCTGGATAGGGTGTTGGGGATAGGGGAGGCGCAGGCAGCCGAATCTCCCAAAGCCCCGCAGATCCCTTCCGATATCCGTGGCGTGACTATAGATGAATATTTTACGGTCGAAGATATCTCTCTGGCGCATGAGTTAGGGATAAATACGGTACGTTCCTACATAACCAGAGAGAAAGCCCTTCTTGACGCGCTAGCCGCAGCCAAGATGAAGATCATTATCAGCTTCCCCTATGATTCTTATAATAGCGGCCCGGGGATCGATATTGTAAGAGGCGCTTATAAGGATTACGTAAAAGCGAATAAGGACCATCCTGCTATTATGGGCTGGGAAGTCTGCAATGAGTGGAATTATCATCGTGACTGGTACGGCGGAGACAAGATGCACCAGATCATAGAAGAAACTGCCAGGGTCATCAAAGAAATAGATCCTCTCCATCCCGTGTTTATCGCTTACGGAAATGTCCCGTCGCCGCAGATCGTGAGCAAATGTCCGTCCATAGATATCTGGGGTATTAATATTTATTCTTGGGACAATATTGAAAGCGTTTTCACCCGCTGGCAGAACCTGTGCCGGGAATTGGGCAGGAATATCCCTATGTATATATCCGAATCCGGAGCGGACTCTTATGACAGTAAATTAAAACGTGAAGATGAATACGGCCAGGCTAGAGCCGACCTTAAAATATTGGACCAGGTCCAGAGTAACCGTAATACCTGCCTAGGCATTACTTTTATGAGTTGGAAGGACGACCCTTCCAAGGTCGAGGTCTTAGCCGGCGGCTTTGCCTACGACAATACCGCTAATGAAGCTTTTTGGGGTCTCGTGAAACAAGACGGATCGCCCAAGAGGATATTTTCTTTATTAAAACAGGTTTGGGGGGAAAAGAACTGGTCCGCGGGCATGACCCCGGTCAGGATCACCAGCGAAAAAATACGCTATCTGGTATCCAAAATAGACTTCATCAGGGCTGCCGGTGAGTTAAAGAGCGCGGTCGAAGCCAGCAGCGATGCCGCGGCGATCAAGGATCTGATCAGCAGGGCCTCCGGCATAAACCTGGATAACGTAGATATTGATACGATAAAAGGGACGGATTTTGAGAAGTTGGGGCCTTTGCTTTATACCAACACAGGTAAGAAGCGCAATTTCGCCGCTTCCGTGCGGTTCTTTGAGGAGGTCTTAAAATACCTGCGCAAAGTTAATTCCCGGACGAACGCCGCTGAAATTAAGGCGCAGATCAAGGGAAGCCGCGGTATTGACCTGGATAACCTGAAGGCGATCGATTTTGCCAAAGTAGCTTCCTTAATATACAGCGCCGAGGCATATGTGAACCTGGCCTGGGGAAAATATAATATCCATGACTATCAGGGCGCGATAGAAGAGATAAATATGATGTTTGTCGAGTTCCCGTTCTGGACGGAAATAGCAGCCGGGCAGCAGGAGGAAGCCGGGCGGGAAGGTAAATTCCCGCTTGCCTCCCGCAAGGATGAGCTAAAGCCGATATATGAAAAATACTGGGCTTTGTATCATTTGGGTACCGCGCAGTTCATCCGCATGGCATCATATGTGGCGCTCGGTAACCGGGAGAGGGCCCTGGATATGGCAAAAGAGATCATTATGAATTACTCCTGGGCGCAATGCTGGGACCCCAAGGGTTGGCTTTGGCCCCTATTAGAGGCTTTGAAGACCGACTATCCGGACCTGTACCAGGAAGCTTTAAGGCAGATCCAGGCAGCCGGCCAACAGAAGATGGAGGGGCGTCAGCCGTACGATGAAACAGTTCCTTGCGCGCCCATGCTAGAATCTTTGAAAGGGATCTTCTCGGCCGATCAAGCTTACGCGGCTTCAATAGGGGATACGAAATTGATCCGGGCCGCTTCGGATTGTTATACAGCTGTCAGGTTCGTTTTTACCGTGGCCTGGGTCGCTCTCTTATGGGCTATCGCCAGTTTCGTCCGGAATTTATTTATCAGGTCCGCGCAGGCGGCAGTAAGATTGTGGGAGCATTGTATATTATTGTTCAATCGTGGAAAATCCGGCAAGGTGAATTATCCCGCAACTATAAAACTTCAGGCCGCGGATCACCGGCCGGCTACACGGCTCACCGCGTTTTTCACAAGGAACAGTTCGGTGTTAAAATACGCGGTAGACGCAATACATACTCTTCACCCGGAAGAATTCCGGCGTTTTATCAGCTTGTTGGAAAGATTGGTTAAGCTAGAACGCGGGCCGCCTTTTATACTCCTTTTACACGAGATAAGTTTTAGCTTCCGAGCCTCTGAAGAGTTAGGAGAATTAGATCTACAGAGCGCCACTATTCAGTTAAGTTACGCATTATTAAGGCTTCCCGATGTGGTTATTCTGGATGTCTTGCGTCATGAGATCCTGGGGCATTTGCAATATTTTGATTTTGGAGCCTGGGGGGAACCGCTCTGCCTGGAAGTAAGTTACGATCATTTCAGAGCGCATCCTAAGGAGCTAAAAGCATATATTAAAGCTGCCGGAAGGGACAGGATCAAGGTAGGGCCCGCCTATTTTGAGAATTTAAAAAAGATTTATGCTCAAGTTGTCCGTTTGCCGCGCGCAAAGAACGCGCAGGTTACCTTAGCCGAGAACCAGTATAAAAGCCGCATTAACGGACCGGTGTTAAGCGCGTATGTTTTTCTTATTTTGTCGGCCGCTGCTGTATTATGGTTGATACTACCGAAATTACTGGTTCTGGGAGCGGCTATTTATTTTATTTTTCCGGTTTCCTCTATCCGCAATCTAAGCCAGCAAAATTTTCTTTATCGTCCCAGGCTTAATACCCAGCCGGCGCTGGCGGTTAAGCTTTTTAATCAGCTTTTGGCTTTTTCTGAGGTCGAGAATATCAGGAAGGATCTTATCAAGCGGCTTGAGAAACGGCTGGTGAAAACCAGGGTTAGGGAAAACGCCCTTATGGCTGATACTTTAGATGAGCTTATCCGGAAACTGCGGGACGCCAAGGTGGCGTATAATCCCGCTTTAAATAATCGTTATATCGCCTGGCGCCACCGGGGGACTAATCAGATCTTCTTTGGCCCCAGCCTGTTTACAGAAAAGAACCTGGATGGGATAAATAGTATTCTTGACCTCCCTAAAGGCGCCCTTAAGAAACTTATAAAGGACCTGAAAATATGCTATGACCACGAACTTGGGCATATTATTAAAGAATACCTGCATCCCCGGCAGTCCCTTTGGCTCAAAGGCATATGGCAGGAAGCGGTCTTAGAATCAAAACTGGGAGGGTATATTTCTTTTCCGCAGGAATTGGCTGTCAGCGCCCTCTCTTGCGCCTGGGATAATATTGCAAAAAGAAGAGAGCGCAAACTGGGCTGGAGGCCTTTAGGAGTTTCCCTTCCCAGGTACGGCGCGGTCAACCGGGAGATGACTTTAAACCGGTTTATCGATAGCTATGTTTCGCCGGGAAATAAAGAGGCGCTAAAAGACGCGCTGAATAAGATCGACTCTTACCCCGAAGCCTTTAAAAGCGTTACCCTGGAGAATAAGCTTTCTCCGATCGAAGACCAGGAAGAGTTAGGTTCATGCACGGCGCAGTCGATAATAAAACTGGTCGAGCAGCGCATTATTGAGTTCCTGCTTTCGAAGAACTATTCGCTGGAAGATATATTTTCCCGTCCCGATATCCAGTTGTTCATGAACCGCAGCCGGCTGTTCCTTTATTATGTCACTGTCTATAAGATCCTGCATGAAAAGGGAGATGTAGGCGCCACTATTACAGCCGCCTTACAGGCGCTCAAGAAATTCGGCGTGCCGTGCGAAGAACAATGGCCTTATTTGATAAAGAAATTCGGCCAGGAGCCGCCCGAGGCTGTATATGAAATGGCCCGCCACTGCCGCGCTGAGACATATTACCGGCTGGATGTAAACGCCCTTTCCGATAGCCAGTTGATCAAACTGATGAAAGCCCATATTATCGCGGGCATACCCATGGCTTACGGCTTTATGGTCTATAGCCGTCCTATTAAACAAGCCGAGAAAACAGGCATGATCCCCTATCCCGACAAAAGGGATTGGGTTGTCGGGGGGCACGCGATGGTGGTTTGCGGTTTTAATGATTCTTTATCCATCCGGTCTTCAAATAGCAGGTCTACAACAGGCGCTTTTCGCAGCCCCAATTCCTGGGGTAAGGAGTGGGGGGACTATGGGCTTGGTTGGCTCCCGTATGATTATTTCAGAGCGATCAGGGGGGAAAGGCTTGCCTGCGAAGTCTATGTCCTGGACAAACAGGAGATACCCGCATCCGCCCTGGCGCAGCCATCTGTGACTGAAGCTCCGTCAGTTGGCGCGCAGGAAGGCATAGCTATCCATTACGGGACTTGTTATCTCATTATGGTGACCTTGCTTAAATTATTACAGAGGTCAGCCGTGCTTCTGTCAAAAGGCAAGCCTTCACGCAGGGCTTCCGGATCGCTCAAGGTCGAGCCGAATGTGGAATTATTCGTAGGGAATATCACCGGAGTGCAGACCCTTCCGGAAAACCTCTGGTGCAAGAGGGTTGCGGAATTATTATACCTGCGTAATAAGGATTCGTTTGATTCCGGTAAGATCCACCTGGTCAATATTACCTACGGCTGGCTCCTGGCGTTTGTGTGCGTTATTCCCTGGGTAAAGATGATCATGGTGGAATACTTGTATTACCGTTTAAGCGCGGAATATTTAAGATATCCCCAGGCAAAGAAGGTATTGATCCTGCATAGCTATGCTACCTGGGCAGTGCTGGAAGGATTACAGAGGAATTCCAATATCCATATTGATACCTTGGTCCTGTTCGGAGCGGTCGCCCCGTGCAATTATGACTGGGATGCGGTAATAAATAGAGGAACAGTGGGAGAGGTTTATAATTTCGTCTGCGCGGCAGATCCCATACAGCTGATCTCGCGTTTCTTCTTTGGAGGCGCGGGCAGATGGGGTTTTAATAAGATCGCCGACGGCAAGGTGAAGAATATCGTACGTCACCGCTGGGAATGCGCCTGGGCTCACAACGGCATAATCGAGACCGCGGAGAGCGGAGAATTGGAATTGATAATCAACGGTCAGGGTGACCAGGTCAAGTCCGACCTTCCGCTAGAGAAGGAGTTTCTTAAAAGGATAAGATCGGTCTATGCAAAATATTTGAGGGAAAACCCTTCTACTCCTTCCTCCGAGCGGGAAAAGGTAGTAGATAAGATCATTGAAGACCTGGAAAAAGAAGACCTGGGCCGCGTTTCGCCCCGGGTCCGCAGCCAGGCTTACCGGCAGGCCGGAGCAAAGGGCGAAGCTTCGATCAATTTGATACTTTCAAGCGTGGTTTTAATATCCCTGGTCCTTGTTGTGTATTGGGGATTGGTGATGCATTTTATCTCGCCCTC
>JAQTUY010000053.1 GCA_028707105.1 Candidatus Omnitrophota bacterium
TCGATTCGAGCAAGACCCTTTTTAATTATAAACTGGACGCGCTTAAAGAACGCCATAATTACCGCGAACCGGAGGGCAGGTCCGCCATTGCCAATGATATGCTTTCCACGATCGCCAGGGTGAAGAACGCCATTTTAAAAGCGGATTATATTAAAAGCCTGGCCCAGGACCTGGATATCAATGAGGAAGCGTTGATGGTTGAATTGAAGAACGTCAAGGATTATAAAAGCGCCTCCGAAGCGTTCTCTTCGCCTTCAAAAAAACCGTTGAATATCAACCCGACCGAGAAACTGCTGATAAAATTAATGCTGGATGAAGCAGACCTGGTAGAAAGGCTAAGGGACAATTTGACGCCCGCGGATTTCCAGGATGAGCGCACCATGCGGATAGTGTCGATCATTTACGAGGCTTTCTCCCAGGGCAAGTCCGTAAATCCCAGCAGCCTGGTAAATCTGTTCATTTCCCAGCAGGACTTGTCCCAGGTCATCTGCGAATTAAGCCTGCTCCCGGATATATCCGGGGCGGATAAAGATAAAGTGGTGGATGATTGTATCCGGCGCATCAAGAACCAGGGTGTTAAAATGAAGACGGAATTACTCCGCCGCGAGATAAAAATAGCTCAAGAGCGCAAGGATGAGATCCGGCTAAAAGGACTTATGCAGGAATATTGCAGCCTAACCAAAAGAGGGGGCACATGAAGAAAGAAACGGCATCCAAGAAAGAGATAAAGAAAATAATAGCTTTGGGCAAGCAGAAAGGGTTCCTTACTTATGATGAGGTGAACAACCTCCTGCCTGAAGATATATCCTCAGTCGATGAGATCGACCAGGTTTTTGATCTCCTGGGAAGCGAGGATATCCAGATAGTCGATAATGAAGAGGCTAAAAATATTACTCCCGCGGATAAACAGATGCTGGATACTTCCAAAAACGAGTTTGCCGAAGAGCAGGCTAAGGTCGAAGATAAGTTCCTGCCCCTGGATGACCCGGTGAGGATGTATTTAAAGCAAATGGGGACTATCTCGCTTCTCTCAAGGGAGGATGAGATAGAACTGGCTAAAAAGATCGAGGAGGCCGAGAATAAGTTCAGGAGGGCGGTGCTTTCGACAAAGTTCGCCAAGGGTAAGATGCTTGAGGTCGCCGACGAGATAATCGAAGGGTCGCTTAGCCTTGAAGAGATGGTCAAGGAAGACGTCAGCATCCGCCGCAATCACGTTTTGAACAAGATAAAGCGCTTAAACCGCACCCTCAAAAAGACGCGCGGCGACGCCAACAATATGAATCTGCTGGTGCAGTTCAACTTTACCACTTCAGTAATAGAATCCATCGTTTTAAAGATAAGCCCGGTCGTCAGGGAACTGCGCCAGGCGCAGCGGCAATTAACTTCGGAGCCCAAGTCCAACAGGAAGAAAAGGGCCGCGTTATTTTTAAGGAGAAGGAACGCCATAAGGCAGCTTGGTCATACCCCGTTGGAAATAGAAGAACAAATGAAGCTTATCAAGCTGACGCAGAGTAAATTCAACCGCGCCAAGAAAAAGCTGGTCGAGGCTAACCTGCGCCTTGTGGTGAGCATCGCCAAGAAATATACCAACCGCGGGCTGTCCTTCCTGGACCTTATCCAGGAGGGCAATATCGGTCTGATGCGCGCCGTCGAAAAATTTGAATACAGGCGCGGCTATAAGTTTTCTACTTATGCTACCTGGTGGATAAGGCAGGCGATAACCCGTTCTATCGCCGACCAGGCCAGGACTATCAGAATACCCGTGCATATGACGGAAACAATAAACAAGATAATCCGCGTATCGCGCATATTCGTCCAGGAGAACGGCAGGGAGCCGCGTCCCGAAGAGATAGCCAAAAATATGCGTATGCCCCAGGATAAGGTAAAAGCTATACTTAAGATCGCCCAGGAACCTATATCCCTGCAGATGCCTATAGGCGATGAGGGGGATACTCATTTCGGGGATTTTATCGAAGATAAAAAGGCCATTTCTCCGGCTAACGCCACAGTTTATACCATGTTAAAAGAGGAAATAAATACGGCGCTGGATACGCTTACCGAAAGGGAAGAGAAAATACTTACTCTCCGTTTCGGGGTTAATGACGGCTGTCCGCATACTTTGGAAGAAGTGGGGAATATCTTTAAGGTCACCCGGGAAAGGGTGCGCCAGATCGAAGCTAAGGCGTTAAAAAAGCTGCGCCATCCCACGCGTTCCAAAAGGCTGCGCACTTTCCTTGATATGACGTTGGAACACCAGAGAGAATATTAGCCAGAGCATGAAGTATGTCTATTCCTTGTGCGCCTTATTTTTTCTGTTCGTTTGTCCCGTTCAGTCCATAAGCGCGGATATCGTATACCTTAAAAACGGGCGCAGTATCGAAGGCGTTATAAAAAGCGAAGATGCCGAAGGCTTAAAGTTGGATATAGGCCTGGGCACGGTGGGGATAGGTATAAATGAAATAGACCGCATCGACCGTGCTTCCTCCGGGGCGGATGAACTCCGTAATAAATGGGATCAGGAAAAACAGGCAAGAGAGGCTAAGGATGCTCAGGAGGGAACAACTCAAAAAAGTCCGCAGGATCCCCCGAGTACCGGATTGAAGCGGCCCAAGGAAGTCGATGTGACCCGGGAAGGAAACCATGTCTTTGTGGAGGCGGTGCTGAATAAGCAAGTAAAAGCGCAGCTTCTTGTGGATACCGGGGCTTCGATAATAGTCCTCTCCAATGAGATGGCGAAAAAGCTGGATATAGATATGTCCAATATCAGAAAAAAGGATATGATCCATCTGCAAATGGGCGACGGCAGGAAAGTCGCCGCGCGGTTCGTATCTTTAAAGACGGTCAGCATAGAAGGGGTGGAAGCTAAAGGGGTGGACGCGGCTATCCTGCCGGATAGCGAAACTGAGCCTGATTTTAAAGATGGGTTACTGGGGATGTCTTTTTTGAAAAGATTCAGCTTCCGCATGGACTTAAACGATAAAAAACTCATCCTGGAACCGCTTAAATAATGATAAAGTTGATAGGGCTTGTCTTGATGGCGTTGACGCTTGCCGGCTGCGCGAGCCGGTATGGCAAACTGCCGGATGGGAGGGAGTATAAGGAATACGATGTAAATTTTAACAAAGACAAGGGCAGGTTCGACGTCCCCCTGGAGGCAAAGAGCGATACAGCAGGAATGAGGTAGATTTATACATATTAAAAGCTAAAAAAACGAAGGTATTTTTTTGCCTTCGTTTTTTTTGGTGGTATAATATACCCATGCGCGTAAGAACGAAATTGATCGTTTTGACCATTTTCCTCATCAGCCTATTCATTGGCATATTTTTTATCTTCCGCCATCTCGAAAGTCAAACACTCGTCTTATTTTTCCAAAACGCGGTAACCGAAAAAAGATCGACCTTCAATAAGCTTTATAACCTGGAAGGCAGAAGCCTCGAAACTTTTGCCTCCGACTATAGTATTTGGACCGAGATGGCGGAGTATGTTTCCAGCGGCGATCAGGCCTGGGCGGACCTGAATCTCAATCAGGACACGCTGTCAACTTTTTCAGCGAACGCCGTATGGGTATATAAGCCGGACCTGACTTTGCATTATTACGTTAACAATCTGGGGAATGATACGCTTAATGAGCTGTCTTTGCCCCCGGATTTTTTCAGCAAATTATCTAAAGATAAATTCGCCCATTTTTTTATCCGGACCTCTCCGGGGTTAATGGAAATACGGGGGGCAACGATCGTTGAAACTGAGGATGTCCAAAGAGCCTCTCTGCGCGGGTATTTTCTCGCGGGCAGGCTGTTAAGTTCCGGTTATATGGCAGATATGTCTTTATTGTTAGGCAGCGAAGTCCGGATAAAGGCTCATCGTGATGATCCCAAGAGCCGGGATGCGGATTACTTATCGCAAGGGCAGGTGAGTTTTTCCCTGCCGCTTAACTCCTGGGACGGCTCGAGTTTAGCTTATTTGAATGTGAAGTCGGTATCCAATGAAATAAAGTATTTCAAGAAGAGGTCTCAGGGGTACTTTTTATTTTTTGTCCTGTTTGGGGTTCTTTCCATCGGGCTGGGCACGTTATTGCTTTGGCGCTGGGTCGGCCTTCCGCTGGAACTGGTTTCTTTGACATTAAAGACGGAAAATCCCAATTACCTGGATCGGGTAAAAGATCTAAGGAATGAGTACGGCGATATCGCGTCTTTAATAGTGAATTTTTTCGCGCAGAGAAGCGACCTTTTGAGGCAGATAAAAGAGCGCATAGATACGGAATTGACCTTACAAAGGCGAAGTGAAGAGCTGCAGGTTATCTTAGATTCTGTTCCGGCGATGGTATTTTATAAAGATACGCAGAACCGGTTCGTCCGTATTAATAAGGCTTTCGAAGATACCATGGGGCTGCCTAAACAGCAGCTGGAGGGCAGGGATCTTGGAGAGATCTATCCTCCGGAACAGGCGGAAGCTTACTTTAAGGATGATAAAGAAGTGATCGCCTCCGGGGTCCCTAAAAGAAATATCGTCGAGCCGATGCAGACAAAAAATGGATTACGGCTGCTCCAGTCAGATAAGGTGCCTTATCGGGACAAGGATGGCAAAATAATAGGCATAATCGGTTTCGCGGTTGATATTACTGAGCAGAAGAAAGCTGAAGAAGATTTGAAGGTATCGTACGAGAAACTTAAAGAGGCCCAGGATCAGCTTATCCAGTCGGAGAAGATGGAGGTAGTGGGAAAGATCGCCAGCGGCATAGCCCACGAAGTGAAGAATCCGCTGGCAATAATATTGCAGGGGATAGATTATCTCCAGAGCGAAAAAGATATAACCGCCAATAAGGTGGCGGAGGAGCTGCTGGACAAAATGAATAACGCTGTGCTGAGGGCGGATAATATCGTTAAGAGCCTGCTGAATTTCTCCAGCCTCACGGAAGTTAATATGCTGCCGGTCAGCATCAGCGCGCTGCTTGAAAGTTCTGTATTATTAGTGCGGCATTATTGCGTAAAGAATCATATCGAAATAATCCGGGATTTTAAGGATGTCCCCGCTGTAAAAGTAGATAGTAATAAGATGGAGCAGGTATTTGTGAATCTGCTGATGAACGCGATCGAGGCGATGCCGGAAGGCGGCCATTTGACCCTGCGTGTTTATCCCGATCATGTAGAGGCCGGCGGCAATGCCGTGGGTATGCGCAAGGGCGATTTATTCAAGCCGGGGGAGAAAATAGCGGTCGTGCGTATCGAAGATTCCGGAGCGGGCGTCCTTGAAGAAAATATAGACAAGGTCTTTGACCCGTTCTTCAGCACCAAGCGTGATAAGGGCGGAACGGGCCTGGGGTTATCGGTGGTGAAGAATATAATCGATATGCATAAAGGCACGATCGATATCGGGAATAAAGCTGGAGGCGGAGGCGCTGCTGTGACCTTGAAATTTAAGATATATGAGCGGAGGGATCATGGATAAGAAAAAGATACTTATTGTCGATGATGAGAAGGATTTCGGCCAGATGGTCAAGCTGAACCTTGAAAAGGGCGGTGAATACGATGTGCGGGTGGAATCTGTCCCGGGTTACGCCATTGAAACGGCTAAATATTTTAAACCCGACCTCATATTCCTGGATATCGTAATGCCCGACCTGGATGGTATGTCCGTGTTCAACCAGCTTCAGGATGAAGATGACCTGCGCGGCATCCCGGTCGTCTTCCTGACCGCTATCATGAGCCAGGAGGAGGTAGCCCGGTGCAAGGGGGTTGCCAGCGAGCACATCGTTTTAGCTAAGCCGATAAAACTGGATAAATTGATCGAATGTATCAAAAATAATACCTAGGCGGGGAATTTGTTCATGCGCATATTGCAGTTTTTTAAGAGGCGTTCAGCCGTTGCGCCTTCGGGCTCGCCGAAGGTTGATCCGGATGAAGCCAGAAAATATGGTGAAGAGTATTTCCGCTTAGTCACCGATAACGCTTCCGACATGATAGTGATCGTGGACGCCAAAGGAATGATCAAATACGCTAATAAAGTCATTGAGCGGTATCTTGGCTATGGCCCCGCGGAGATGATCGGCAAGAGCGGCTTCCGCTTTATATGCCGGGATGATATACCCAGGGCAATTAATGATTTCCGCAAGTCCACGCAGATAGGCAGGGTCCCGATACTTAATTCTTTTCGGATGCGGCATAAAAACGGGTCAATGCGTTTTTTTGAGGGTACCGGCACTAATCTTTTGAGTAATCCTATCGTCGCCGGTTTTGTGATGAATATCCGTGATGTTACGGAAGAGAAGGAGATGGGAAAAGCTTTAAGGGAGAGCGAAGACAGGAACAGGATGATAACGGAAAACACCAGCGACCTGATCGCCGTTACCACTTTTGAGCTGATCCCGAAGTATCTTTATCTTAGCCCGTCGCACGAAAAGGCTATGGGATATAAGATAGAAGAGCTTATCGGCAGAGCCGGATTGGATTATGTCCATCCCGGGGACAGGATGAAGCTTTCTTCAATGCTGAACGCTTACCTTGCCGAAAAGGCCAGGAAGCTTATGGGCTTCAGCTCTAAGCCCTGGCATGAAACTTTTGACTACAGGGCCAGGACAAAAGACGGCAGCTGGATATACCTGGAGAGCACAGCCGACCTTGTGGGAGATAAGATCGTCATGGTCTCCAGGAATATTACCGAACGCAAAAAGATGCAGGAGGAATTAATAAAGGCCAAGGAATTCTCCGATATTGTCATGAACAGCATGCCCGGGATATTTTTTGTTTTCGACGCGGAGGGAAAGCTTTTACTCTGGAACAAAAAAGTAGAGGAAATTTCAGGGTATTCGCATAAAGAGATCAAGGAACTCACGCATTTTGACGTGCTTTTTGATGAAGAAAAGATCGAATTAAAGGATAAGATCGAGGAGGCATTTACTAAAGGGGAAGCCCACATGGAGGGTTATCTCTTGACCAAAGATAAAAAGAGCATACCGTTTTATCTCGCGGGCAGGCGCGTTGCGATAGATAATATCCCTTATTTGGTAGGCACAGGCACGGATATCAGTGAAAGTAAAAAATCGGAAGCCGCGTTGATCAAAGCGTATACCGAACTTAAAGACAGCCAGGAACAGCTTGCCCAAGTGGATAAGCTGGACGCGATCGGCAGATTAGCGGGTGGAGTGGCGCATGAAGTCAAGAATCCCCTGGGTATCATTTTGCAGGGGGTGAACTTCCTTGAGGATAAGGTGAGCGCCGGGCATAAAGACATGGCCGATATCATCCTGATGATAAAAAATAATATCGAGAAGGCTGATAATATTATCCGCGCGCTTCTTGATTTCTCCAGGACCGGAAAGCTGGATCTGAACGCGGAGAGCCTGAACGCCATTTTAGAGGATGCTTTAGTCCTGCTTAAATATCCGCTTGTCTCTAATAAGATAACTGTCGTAAAAGACTTAAAAAGCGGCCTGCCCGCCGCGCGCGTAGACAGGAGAAGGGTCGAGCAGGTATTTATGAACGTGTTTTTAAACGGCATCCAGTCTATGCCGACCGGAGGCAGATTATCCATCCGCTCATACCTGGGTAAGCCCGGCGAAGCCGCCGGCGGAGTTATGCGGGTGGGTAACAGCGTATTCGGCCCTGAAGAGCGGGCTTTGTTCGTGGAAGTTGAAGATACCGGCGCGGGTATACCTGATGAGAACCTAAGTAAGATCTTCGAGCCTTTCTTTACCACCAAAGCTCCGGGTGAGGGAGCGGGGCTGGGGCTCTCTGTCGCTCATAATATCATCGATATGCACCGGGGTTTTATCGATGTGGAAAGCCGCGTAGGCAAAGGGACAAAGGTAACGGTTGTTCTGGGAATATCGATCAAGGAGGGAAAAAGTAATGGATAAGAAAAAGACAAGAGTTCTGGTCGTTGATGATGAAGAAGATTTCCTTAAGATAACGAAGCTGAACCTGGAGGAGACCGGGGAATATGAGGTCGTGACTTTGTCATCCGCTAAAAATATAGTAGGGGATGTGCTGGCTTGCAGCCCGGACGTCATACTTATGGATATATTGATGCCGGCTGTCGGAGGTATCGGAGCCGTCGCGCAGTTAAACAAGGATTCGATCACTCAAAATATACCCATAATCATAATCTCTGCCGCCAACAAAGAGATATATGTGAACAAGGCTTACCGGGAAGGCGTCGTTAATTATGTCTTTAAGCCCATAGATAAGAAAGACCTGATAACCAAGATCGAACTGGCATTACGGTTTAAGCAGTAAAGATCCGGTTTCCTTAGCGCGTAACCTCAAATTTATCCTTGCCTTAGGGTATATTTCTGTGGTACAATACTCATTCTGAAAATTTCTGACTTGGGGCCCATAGCTCAGTGGTAGAGCAGGTGACTCATAATCACTTGGTCGGAGGTCCGAACCCTTCTGGGCCCAAAATCTGGGGCGATTGGCTCAGCCTGGTTAGAGCGTCACATTCACATTGTGAAGGTCAGAGGTCCGAATCCTCTATCGCCCATTTCGCTAAAAAAAGGCGTTTATGCAAACGGTAAACCTGAAAGATCAGATCACCAAGCTGGTGCAGCTGCAGGGAATAGATAAAGAGATCTATAGCCTGCGGGATGAAAAAGAAGCTAAACCTGCCGAGTTACAGAAACTGGACGCTTTTTTGGAAGAAAAGAAGAAAGGCCTGGCCGACGCTGAGAAAGAGATGCAGAACCTGCTTAAAGCCAAGAAAGACCAGGAAATAGAGCTTGGCACCAAGGAAGAGGCCACTAAAAAGCTTCAGTCGCAGCTCTACCAGTTAAAGACCAATAAGGATTACGCCGCCATGCTCCAGCAGATCGGGGGTTCCAAGGCGGACGCTTCCATGATAGAGGATCGTATCCTTGAGATCCTGGATAAGATAGACGCCCAAAAGTCGAGGGTCGAACAGGAAAAGAAGACCTTGCAGGACGAAGAGAAGAATATCGGCGGAGAAAAAGGGAAAGTGCAGGCGCGCGTTAAGGAGATCGAAGAAAAGCTGGCGCAGCTGCAGATAAACAGGGATAAGCTTCAGCCCGGCATAGACCATAAGATATTATCCCGCTACGAGAAGGTCATGCTTAACCGCGGCGGGATAGGTATAGCCCCGGTTAAAAACGATATGTGCGGGGGATGCAACATGTTCGTGCCCGCCCAGACTATTAATCTCATCAAGATGTATGAGACCATGATAACCTGCGAGATGTGCCAGCGTATTTTATATCTCGAGAGCGATATCGAGAATCCCTAACTATTACAGGATAAATATGCGGGAATTGGAGATGTTTGTGGACGGGGCCTCCAGCGGTAACCCCGGGCCTTCCGGTATAGGCGTTGTGATCTGCGAAAAGGGGGCGGTGATCAAGAACATCTCTTCGTATATCGGCGACGCCACTAATAATGTCGCCGAGTATTCCGCGCTGATACACGGGCTGGAAGCGGCGCTGGCCCTTAAGGCCGATATCGTAAAAGTAAATACCGACAGCGAGTTGATGTTCCGTCAGATAAAGAAGGTCTATAAAGTCAAACACCCCCAGATAGCGGTACTTTACATTCGGGTCTTACATCTGATGTCGGCTTTTTCCAGGATAGAAGTAAATTTTATTAATCGCGAGTATAACCGCGGAGCGGATAAACTCGCAAAGAAGGCGGCCTGTTCCAGGGCCGCGGGTTCTCTGAAATAGGGCAGGTTAGATGGCTGCTTCCGGCATTAACGTGCCGGGGGAGGAAAGTCCGGACTCCGCAGGGCAAACGCGCCGGCCAAGCGCCGGGCAGTTAAGAGCCGCAAGGCATTTAGCTGATGGAAAGTGCC
>JAQTUY010000199.1 GCA_028707105.1 Candidatus Omnitrophota bacterium
GGTAGACACCTCCATCTCGGAGGCCGCGTCGATATTGCCTTTTATTATCCTGCCCTTGGAATCGACCGCTTTATAGGTATATTTTGGCATATTAGGTTATGCTGAAATCCTTGATCACCTGTTTTATCAACTCCGCGTCTATTCTTTCCGCCTTACGGGCGAACCCCGTCATCAGGGCCAGGTCGCAAAGATTATTGATACGCCGGGGTATGCCGCCGCTATGCTGGAATATCGCGCTAATGGCATCCTTGGAAAATATCGCGCTCTCGACCGAAGGCGCCTGATACCCGCCTACTTTAAGGCGATGGTTGATATATTTAGAAACTTCTTCTTCGGACAAGGGCCCGATATGACAACGCACCGCCACCCTCTGGTCTAAAGGCTTGCTGTTCTCCACTTTGGCCCTGATCTCAGGCTGGCCGACTATCAAAAGGGTGAGCAAAAACCTGTCCTCTAACTGAAAATTCAAAAGCAGGCGCATCTGCTCGAAGATCTTAGGGTCCTCTATGGTATGCGCCTCGTCGATGACTACGATCGTTTCTTTAGATTCGCGGGCGTTATCAACAAGTATGGTCTGCAGCTTCTCGAGCATCGGATCGAGCAGAAGATCGCTTTTTTTATCCGGCAGCGCCTGGGGATTGAGGCCGCGCACGATGGCGCGGAATAATTCCGCCGGCTCGGACACCTGCGGATTATTGATATAAGCGCAGGCGTAGCGGCTGGCCCCCAGCTCATTTAAGATCACCCGGCTCATCAGGGTCTTGCCGCAGCCGAATACCCCGCTTAACATTCCGCAGCCCAGGCGCTGGGCAACGGCGTAGCTAAGCTTCATCAGGGCGTCTTCATGCTGGCCGGAAAGATACAAAAAACGCGGATCCGGCGTATTCTGGAACGGCTTCTCTTTAAGATTCCAATATTTCTCGTACATTCAATGAGCGCATAACTTACGGAGTGCAAAGCACGACGTAAGTTATATGCGCGAATTAATCCCGTTGAGTACCTAAAAATTATCGGAGATAATTTTTAGGTGTTTACGAAACGGGATAAGTCTTACTAAAATGTTTACTCTTTCCTGCTCAGCCAGCTGGCGATGCGTTTCTGGTATTCCTCAAGTTCCGAGGTATCCACGGTTACTGGAGCAGCCGCCGGCGCTTCCGTTGCCGCGCCCCCTATGGGTTTGACCATCGGCTGTACTTTTTCCGCCTCCGCGGCGTGCTTAATATCAATATGCTCTTCGGTAACCCGCGCCACCTCTTCAATACTGGTCATTCCTTTAAGCACCTTATCCAAACCGTCATCGCGCAGGAAACGCATCCCCTTCTCCTGGGCCTTAGTTCTCAGGGCGACTACTGAAGCGTTGGAGATGATCATCTCCCTCATTTCATCATCGATGACCATCAATTCAAATATACCGCTGCGGCCTTTATAACCTGTCCCCATACAGCTATCGCAGCCGCGGCCGCGGTAAAGAGTGATCTTGCCTTTATCCTTTAAGCCCCATTTATCGATAATAGCCTGGGACGGCTCATAAGCTTCTTTACAATCATTGCAGATCAACCTTATTAAACGCTGGGCCATTACGCCGATCAAGCAGGCGGCGATAAGAAAGGGCTCAACGCCCATATTTATAAGACGGGTAACGCTGCTGGGGGCGTCGTTAGTGTGAAGGGTAGAGAAAACTAAATGCCCCGTAAGAGCTGCCTGGACCGCGATGATAGCGGTCTCAAGGTCGCGAATCTCGCCGACCATGATCACGTCGGGGTCCTGGCGGAGTATGGCGCGCAAGCCGTTGGCAAAGGTGATCCCGGCCTTGGCATTGACCTGGATCTGGCGGATCAGGCCTAAACGGTATTCAACCGGGTCTTCAATGGTAATAATATTCCTCTCAATAGTATTGATCCTCATCAACGCCGAATATAAAGTCGTAGTCTTCCCGGAACCGGTGGGGCCCGTGGAAAGGATGACCCCGAAAGGCCGGGCGATGATATCCTCGTACCTCTTCATCTGTTCATAAGTGCTGAAACCCAGCCGCTCAAGGCCGATCATGACCGAGGCGGTATCCAGAAGACGCATGACCACGTTTTCGCCGTGAATGGTCGGCATGGTTGAAACGCGGAAGTCTATGACCCTTTCATCGACCTTGGCCTGAAAATGCCCGTCTTGAGGCACCCGGGCTTCGGCGATATCCATACCCGATAATACCTTGACGCGCGAAATTATCGCCATTTCCCAATCCTTGGGAGGAGAAGGTATTTCATGCAGGATACCGTCTATGCGGAAACGAATGCGGGTTATACCTTCTTCAGGCTCGATATGGATGTCGGAGGCCCGGTCACGCACTGCTTGAGCGATGATCAGGTCCACCAGTTTGATAATGGAAGAACCCTCTGCCGCGAACGCGTCCTTGGCGCTGGGGACCATCTTCGCGCCCAAACCGTCAAGCAGGTCTTTGGTCACGTCTTTCTTGGCGTATACTTTATTGATGACCTCTTCGATCTCGGCGGGGGATGACTGGAAGATCTCCAG
>JAQTUY010000200.1 GCA_028707105.1 Candidatus Omnitrophota bacterium
AGGATACCGGCACGATCAAGAAGATGTATGAGAAAAAAGGCTTCAACGAAGCTGTGATCGATTACCGGGTAGAGGTTATCGAGGGGACTAATAAAGCTAATGTCACCTTTGTCGCCGTTGAGAATTTTCGTTTTAAGATCAGGGGCGTTTTCTTCCAGGGCAATAAGTCATTCCCAGCCAAGCGCCTGATGAAGGTCATTAAGACAAGATGGGCGTGGATGTTTAACGCCGGAGCATTAAAAGACGACGTGTTGGTCGAGGATATGGAGAGGCTCAAATCTTTTTATCAGAGGGAAGGCTTCGCGGATGTGAAGGCTTCCTATTCCATAAGCAGGGAGCCCAAGAAGCGCGCTATTTACGTTAATGTCCTGATTGACGAGGGAAAGAAGTACCTGGTTGGCGACGTAAAACTTGAGGGTTGCCTCGAGGTTGCCGAAAAGGATATCCGGGCCAAGATGAAGGATTGCACCAGCGGCAAAGTGTTCAGCCAGGACGCCCTGAAAGACGAGGTAGCCAATATCCATAGCGTATATTTTGACCGCGGTTACATATTTGCCTCTATTGATAATGTCACATCGGTCAATCCCCAGACCGGCAACGTGGATATACTTTATAGTATCGTGGAAAATAACATCGCCTATGTTGATAAGATCAAGATCAAGGGTAATATTAAGACCAAGGATATTGTCGTAAGAAGGGAACTGCGTATCCACCCGGGAGATAAATTCGACGGAGAAAAGCTGCGGCGCAGCAAGGAGCGCTTGCAGAATCTGGGGTTCTTTGATGAGGTCAGTTATGATACCGAGGACGCTGGCGCCCCGGATAAGCGCGATCTGGTGGTCGAGGTAAAAGAGGCAAAAACCGGGTCGTTTAGCTTCGGCGGTGGTTATTCTACCATCGACTCATTCATGGGGTTTGCCGAGATAGAGCAGAAGAATTTTGATTGGCGCAATTGGCCTTATTTTACCGGCGACGGCCAGGACTTAAGGCTGCGCGTGAAGATAGGCACGGTGAGCGACGAATATATCGCCAGCTGGACCGACCCCTGGATCTTTGATTACCCGTTAGCTTTCGGGATAGACGCTTTCAGGCGCAGGCATGACCGCGATACCGATATCGGTTACGGTTATAATGAGATCCGCACCGGCGGGGACCTGCGTCTCAATAAGGAAATTACGGAGTATTTAGCCGGCCTGATGATGTACCGCTATGAGATCATAGAGATATCCGAGATACCCACGACCGCGACGGAAGATTTCCAAAAGGAAGCGGGCCGTAACGCCATCAGCAGCACGATGTTCGGCCTGACTTATGACAGGCGGGATAATGTTTTCAATCCGACCAGGGGATATCTGCTCAGCGGCACCTTTGAGGTGGCCGGCGGGCCGTTCGGCGGGGACAAGGATTTCAGGAGGTTCATCGGTTCGGGTTCCAAGTTCTTCCCGCTATTCTACGGCTCGGTCATAGAATTTACCGGCAGGATCGGCGTGGCCGAACCCTTTGGAGATTCCGAAGAGATACCTATATATGAAAGGTTCTTTGCCGGCGGAGGAGACAGTATCAGGGGTTATGAGGAAAGAAAAGTCGGCCCGTTTGACCCGATAACCAAAGACCCCCTGGGCGGTAATTCCATGATGCTGGGAACGGTTGAATACACCTATCCGTTATTCAGCTTCTTTAAGTTGGCGGCTTTTATGGATACGGGTAATGTTTGGGAAAAAGCCGACGACCTGGCTTCCGGAGGCTTTAAGTCCGCGGTAGGCTTCGGCATCCGCGTTAAGACCCCGATGGGCCCCGTGAAAGTAGATTATGGCATTCCCATGAACAAACAGCCCGGAGAGACTAAAAGGTCCAACGGAAGGTTCAATTTTAGCGTAGGTTCCGGATTCTAAAGCGGTAAACTTGCTTTAAATCTCCCCGAAAAAACTAGCCGTAAAATGACAAAGACAGCAAGACATCTTACGCTAAGAAGCACCCCACGTTAATCGGCACCCAGCACAAATGGTTTGGGCTAGTGTTCACACCGTGTGAAAGTTGAGTGGGTGTTCGCTTCGTAGCGAAGTGTGTTCTTGTGGACAAAGGAGGATGTGATGAAGAGGATAGTGATACTTGGTGTCGCTATTGCGTTTTTAGCAATGTTTGCTGGCGCTTGCCACGCGGCAGATAAGTTGGGATATGTCGATCTTGGCCGTCTTTTTGACGAATACAATAAGACGAAAACATATGATAAAGGCTTGGAAGCTAAGCAGAAGTCCTACGAAACTGAGAGAGACAAGAAGGTCAACGACGTAAAAGCCCTTCAGGGCAAGATCGAGGTTCTAAGCGAAAAAGAAAAAGAAGCTAAGAGGCCTGAGTTTGAGGGTAAGATCAAGTCTTTGCAGGAATATCAGAGGGTGCAGGAGACCGAGCTTCGCAAAGATCGCGACGAAAAGATGAAAGAGATATTGAAAGATATCGAGAAGGCGGTCAGCGAATACGCCAAGAAAGAAGGCTTTACTCTCGT
>JAQTUY010000054.1 GCA_028707105.1 Candidatus Omnitrophota bacterium
TGACCCCGCAGGCGATCGAAGTCATCCGGCCGTATCTGGATGCCTGCAACGTGGACCTGAAAGGCTTTAGCGAGGAGTTTTATCAGAACGTCTGCGGCGCCCATCTTGAACCCCTGCTTGAGTCCATAAGGACCATGAAAAAACTCGGCCTCTGGTTGGAAATAACCACTCTTCTTATTCCGGGGATGAATGATTCCGACGAGGAGTTGACCAAAATAGCGGAATTTATCGCCGGACTGGGAAAAGAAACTCCCTGGCATATCAGCAGGTTCCACCCGGATTTTAAATACGTTAATCTTCCTCCGACGCCCCTGGCCAGCCTGCAAAAGGCTGCCGAGATAGGGCGCAAGGCCGGATTGTATTACGTATATATAGGCAATGCCTCCGGCGGAGAGGGAGAGGATACCTATTGTTATGAGTGCAAAAAGCCGGTGATCAAGAGAATGGGTTATTCGATATTGGATTATAAGTTAAAAGGGTATAAGTGCGGCTATTGCGGCGCTACTATACACGGAATATTTGACTAGTATTCGCCCCGCTATCTACTTCGTAAGACGAGGTAGCGGGGTTAATTCGCGCATATAACTTACGTTCGCTTTCGCTCCGTAAGTTATGCGCTCATTAAATTTATCCCGCTCTTTACCGGATAATTTGACTAATCAGAAGCGGGATATACAGGAGGAATACCCATGAAAGATCAGGTAGAGCAAGCGTTAAATAAGGTCCGGCCGATGCTGATGGCCGACGGCGGTAATGTTACTTTGGTAGATGTCAGCGCTGACGGCGTGGTAAAATTAAAACTGACCGGAAGCTGCGGCTGCTGCCCGATGAGCCAGATGACCCTCAAGAACGGCATCGAGAAGATACTTAAAGAAGAAGTCCCCCAGGTAAAAAAGGTCGTTGCCGTCTAGTCTCGCCCCGCGCAAAAGAAAGTTTAAAGTAAAAAATACTTGACAAACATTGGTTTATCGGTTATATTAGAACCAATACTATAGGAATGGTAGACAATAACAGAAGATAAGGCAAAACCTGATGAAGATCTCAACCAAGGGCCGCTACGGCATGCGCGCCATGCTGGATTTGGCCGTTAATTACGCGCAGAGTCCTATTTTACTTAAAGATGTGGCGCGCAGGCAGGATATCTCTTTAAAATACTTAGACCGTATCTGTTCATCTCTCAAGGCCGCGGGTTTGCTTAAAAGCAGCCGCGGCTCAAAAGGCGGATTTACCTTAAGCCGTCCGCCGGATGAGATAACTCTTAAAGAGATCGTCGAGGTCCTGGAGGGGCCGCTGGTTTTAGTAGGGTGCACCAGCGATAAACATTATTGTAAACGCGTTAATGCCTGTGTTACGCGCGATATCTGGTATGAACTGAGCAGGTCGATGGAATCGGTCCTGGGTTTAAAGACCCTGGAAGACCTGACCAAACGCGAGAGAAAAAAAAGAAAAGCCAGCGGGCCGATGTATTATATATAGGTATTACGGCTGGTGATTTTTTAGGCCCGGTGGTATAATATTTTCAATCAAGGATGTTTATGAAAATAGCGAAGAACATTACGGAATTGATCGGTAATACTCCGTTGGTGCGGCTGAATAAGCTGACTAAGGGCTTGGGAGCTGAGGTCGCGGCGAAGCTGGAGTTTTTTAATCCCGGTTCTTCGATCAAGGACCGGATCGGCCTGAGTATGATCGAGGAGGCCGAAAAGCAGGGCAAGATAACCAAGGACACCGTTATTTTAGAACCTACCTCGGGAAATACCGGAGTGGCATTGGCTTTTGTTTGCGCCGTAAAGGGGTATAAACTGGTCCTGACTATGCCGGAGACAATGAGCCTGGAGCGCCGTCAGATCCTGGCGGCTTTTGGGGCGCAGATAGTATTGACCCCGGGCAGCGAGGGCATGACCGGAGCGGTAAAGAAGGCCGAAGACCTGGCTAAAAGCGATAAGCATTATTTTATCCCGCAGCAGTTTAAGAATCCGGCTAATCCGGATATCCATCGCCGCTCAACCGCCGTTGAAATATGGAATGATACCGGCGGCAAGATCGATATCCTGGTCGCGGGCGTGGGTACAGGCGGTACTATTACCGGGACAGCAGAGGCCCTCAAAAAGAAGAAACCTTCTATAAAAGTAATTGCCGCGGAGCCAAAAGCCTCGCCGGTCTTATCCGGCGGCCAGCCCGGTCCGCACAAGATCCAGGGGATCGGCGCGGGGTTTGTTCCGCTGGTTTTAAATACCAAGATCATTGATGAGATAATACAGGTTTCAGATGATGATGCCTTTCACGCTGCCCGCAGGCTGGCCAGGGAAGAAGGTATCCTGGCAGGTATCTCTTCGGGAGCGGCGTGTTTTGCCGCCCTGGAGATGGCCGGCAGAAAGGAAAATAAGGGCAAGCTAGTCGTTGTTATTCTGCCCGATACGGGCGAGCGGTATTTAAGCACAGGTTTATTCAGTTAAAAGGGGTGATGGACACTATGCGCACAATTAAAGAGATAAACGAAAAGATCAAAAAAGGCCAGGTGGTCGTCTTGACCGCTGAAGAAGCCATTGATATCGTGGCCAAAAAGGGCGCCAGGAAAGCGGCTGAAGAAGTGGATGTGGTGACAACCGGGACCTTCGGGCCGATGTGTTCATCCGGGGCATATTTTAATATCGGCCACACCAAGCCTCGTATCAAGGTAGGCGGAGGCACCTGTAAGTTTAACGACGTCCCGGCTTACTGCGGATTTGCGGCAGTGGACGTGTATTTGGGCGCCACAGCCATACCCGATGACGATCCTCGGAATAAAGTTTTCCCCGGGGAATTCAAATATGGCGGAGGCCATGTTATCCAGGAGTTGGTGGCAGGCCAGGATGTGCGCCTGGAAGCTACTTCTTACGGCACGGATTGTTATCCCCGTAAGAAACTGGAGACCCTGGTCAAGTTAAAGGACCTCAACGAAGCTGTGCTTTTTAATGTCCGTAACTGCTACCAGAATTATAACGTGGCGGTCAATCTCTCGGACAAAATGATCTATACTTATATGGGGGTATTGAAGCCTAAATTAGGCAATGCTAATTATTGTTCCGCGGGCCAGCTATCCCCGCTTTTAAAGGATCCCCATTACAAGACTATCGGCGTGGGCACTAAGATCTTCCTGGGCGGCGGGGTCGGTTATGTTGCCTGGCACGGCACCCAGCATAATCCCGGCGTCAAGAGGAAGGAAAACGGGATCCCCCAGGCTCCCGCCGGGACGTTGGCAGTGATCGGGGACTTAAAGCAGATGAGACCGCAGTGGCTGGTAGGCACCAGCATGCTTGGTTACGGCGTGACCATGACTATCGGCATCGGCGTGCCCATACCTATATTAAACGAAGATATACTTAAGAACGCGGCAGCCAAAGATGATGAGATATACAGCCAGATAGTGGATTACTCGGAAAACTACCCGAATTGTATCCCGGGTTCCCTGGGCGAAGTGAATTACGCCCAGTTGAAATCCGGCAAAATCACCGTTAAAGGCAAAGAGGTCCAGACCGGAGCTTTATCCAGTTATTCCAAGGCTAAGGAGATCTCCGAAGAATTAAAAAGCTGGATTAAGAAGGGGGATTTTACCCTGACGGAGGCCGTGGCCGCGCTTCCCGGGGCAGATTCGGGATACGCCTTGAAGCCTTTAAAGGAAAGGCCGATTTAATTTGCGGGCAGCAACAACTTAAACCCGAAGGAGAAGACAATGGTTTCTAAGCGCATAGTGTTACATTTTCCCAACCGCCTGGTGGACCAGCCCATTGTTTACAAGCTGGTTAAAGAATATGATCTGCGATTTAATATTCTTAAAGCCTATGTTACGCCTCAGGAAGAGGGTCTTATGGTCCTGGAATTGATCGGCGAAGAGGAAAATTATAACAAGGGGCTGGAATATTTAAAAAAATGCGGGGTAAAGATCCAGTCTTTAAGCCAGGATATTATCCGTAACGAAGTCAAATGTACCGACTGCGGGGTATGCGTGCCGATCTGCCCCACCGGCGCGTTGGCGGTGGACCATATCACGCGCAAGGTGCATTTTTATGATAACAAATGTATCGCCTGCGAGCTCTGCGTTAAAGTCTGCCCTACCCGCGCGATGGAAGTGCATTTTTGATGATCCTGGCAAGTAAAATATCCAGGCTGAATAAAGCCCTCAAAAGGTATGGCTCGGTATTGATCGCGTTTTCCGGCGGGGTAGACAGCACCTTTCTTTTGAGCGCCGCCTCGCGCGTATTACCCAAGGATAAACTTCTGGCTGTTACCGCTGATTCTCCCACTTATTCTAAAGAGGAATTGGCGTTTTCAAAAAAGATCGCCCGCTGCCTTGGCGTAAGGCACAAGGTGATCCATACCGGAGAACTTGACAGCGCTGGATTTACGGCAAACAAACCGGACCGCTGCTATTTTTGTAAAAAAGAACTCTTCGGCCGGCTCAAAGAAATGGCCGCGGCCTTAAAATTAAATTTCGTGGCCGACGCCAGCAACATTTCCGATAAAAAGGATTTTCGCCCGGGCGCAAAAGCGGTAAAGGAATTAAAGATCTGTTCTCCTCTGCAGGAAGCCGGACTTACCAAAAATGATATCCGGCGCTTGAGCAGGAAGATGGGGTTGCCGACGTGGGATAAGCCGTCCTTGGCCTGTTTGGCTTCCAGAGTGCCCTATGGCACCAGGATAAACCCGGCGGACTTGAGCCGTATAGATAAGGCCGAAAAGTTCATTCGTTCTTTAGGTTTTAAGCAGGTCCGCGTGCGCCATTACGGCGATCTGGCAAGGATCGAAGTGGAAAAGAGGGATATCAAAAAGTTAGTCGCTTATCATGTATCGCGTATAACGAAGCGCTTAAGAAAGTTGGGCTACAAATATATCACCGTAGATTTGGAAGGCTACCGCGCCGGCAGTCTGAATGAGACAATAAAATGAGCAAGAGAATATATCTGGATTACGCGGCCACTACGCCCTGCGACCCGCTTGTCCTGAAGGCGATGGAGCCGTATTTTTTTGAGCAATTCGGCAACCCCTCCAGCATCCACGCCTTCGGCCAGGAGGCTAAGAAGGCTATTGAGGACAGCCGGGAGGCCCTGGCGTCTTTTTTAGGAGCCAAAGCGGATGAGATCGTTTTTACATCGGGAGGCACCGAATCTAACAATTTCGCGATAACGGGCACGGCTTATGCCCTGGAGAAAAAAGGCGATCATATCATTACCAGCAGCATTGAACATCACGCCGTAACCGAGCCGTGTAAATTACTGGAAAAAAGAGGGTTTAAGATAACCTATTTAAAGGTGGATAAGTATGGCCTGGTCAGCCCCGAAGATGTTAAGAAGGCGATGACCGATAAAACCATTCTTATCAGCATCATGCACGCCAATAATGAGATCGGCACCATCGAGCCGATCGCCGAGATCGGCAGGATCGCCAAAGAAAAAGGGGTATATTTTCATACCGATGCCATGCAGACTGCCGGGCATATTCCTATTAATGTAAACGAACTTAATGTAGACCTGCTCTCTTTGTCGGCGCACAAATTTTACGGGCCCAAGGGCGCGGGCGCGTTGTATATCCGCAAAGGCACGCGTGTGGAAACATTCCTGCGCGGGGGAGACCAGGAAAAAGGCAGGCGGGCCTCTACTCACAATACGCCGGGTATCGTGGGCTTAGGCAAGGCAATAGAATTGTGCCGGGATAACATGGAGAAGGAAGCCCAATTCCAGGTCCGGCTGCGCGATAAATTGATCAAGGAATTGCCGTTGAATATAAAAGAGGTCTTTCTCAATGGCCACCCCGCGCAAAGGCTCCCCAATAATGTAAATTTTTCCATTAAGTATATCGAAGGGGAGTCTATTTTGCTTAATTTAGACCTGCTCGGCATTGCCGCTTCTACCGGTTCTGCCTGTACCTCGACCTCCCTTGAACCCTCTCGTGTGCTCCTGGCGATCGGCTTGCCGCACGAGATCGCCCATGGTTCGCTTCGGATCACGCTGGGCAGATGGACTAAGGAAGAAGAGATCGATTATTTACTTAAACAGCTTCCTCCGGTTGTGGAAAAGCTGCGCGCGATGTCGCCCTTATACGACAAGTAAGATAAAAATGAACGAAAAAATATTGAACCTGCTCAGGAATTCCAATGATTACGTGTCCGGCGAGGAGATCAGCCACCGCCTGGGAGTGAGCCGCCAGGCTTTCTGGAAGCATATCCAGGATCTTAAGGGTATGGGCTATGACATCGAGGCTGTCCCGCACCTGGGATACCGCCTGGTGTCATTACCGGACCGGCTTTTTGCTTCAGAGATCGAAAGAGGCTTGGATACTAAATTTATGGGCCGCAAGATCTATTATTTTGATTCCTCCTCTTCAACCAACGATATAGCGATGCAGCTAGCTTCCAAAGGCGCGCCCGAAGGGACGATAATATTATCCGAGTCCCAGACCAAAGGCCGGGGCAGGTTAGACCGCGCCTGGATATCCCCTAAATATAAAGGCATATACCTATCTTTCATTTTAAAACCCGATATCCTGCCTAAGGACGCTCCTATCCTCACGTTGCTGGCGGGTGTAAGCGCCTGCGAGGCGTTAAAAGAGGTGTGCGGGGTCGATTCCCTGATAAAGTGGCCGAACGATATCCTGGCGCAGAATAAGAAGATAGGCGGGATACTGACTGAGCTTAGCGCTGAAACAGATGAGATCCATCATATCGTGGTCGGAATAGGCTTAAACGTCAATAATGACAAAAAAAGCCTTCTGCCCTCGGCAACTTCGGTGAGGGAATTAAAAGGAGAGAACGCCAGCCGTTTAAAGCTGCTGCAGGAACTTCTGCGCCGCCTCGAGGAAAATTATCTTGTTTTTCAAAAGAAGGGCGGAGCGGCGGCCATCGAGAAGTGGCGGCGTCTGTCCGATACGCTTGGAAGGCACGTGCGGATCCTTTCGCATAAAGAGCATATCGAGGGCCAGGCAACGGATATCGACACCGACGGAGGCCTGTTGGTAAGGCAAGGCAGCGGTATCAGTCGCAAGGTGATGTCCGGGGACGTAGTCCACTGCAGGTAATTGTAAACCATAATTTAAAATATAGTTGACAATAGCGCCGCGCTTGTTTATAGTAATCAGATACTATGGACAAGTGCGTTTTTTTTATACTTTCGTGGCCACAAAACCGCGCCATTTATGGCGCGGATGGAGCCTGGCCACTCAAGTATTCCACAAAGAAACCAGGGGCTTTAGCCCGTGGAGTATTCATTATTTTTGCCCTGGCCGCCTGCCGTCCCTGCCTGGCGCAGGAGGCTTTTTTTACTCTTGAGCCTATCGTTATTACCTCTCATGGTAACGCGAGCCAGGAGAGTTACTCCGAAGAGGTCATCAGCGCACGGCAGCTGCGGTCAGAGGGAGCGGGTATCTTATCAGACAGTCTGGAGTATGTTTCGGGTGTTGACCTGCGCAATCGCGGTAAGTTCGGCGTGCAGGGTGACTTATCCCTGCGCGGATCAACGTTTGAACAAACAGCTGTTTTACTCGACGGCATCAAGATAAACGATCCCCAGACAGGGCATTATAGCCTGGATATACCATTGACAAGTTTTGACGTAGATAGCATCGAAATATTTAAAGAAGGCCTATCCTCGCGTTTTGGAAGCGGGGCTTTTGCCGGAGCGGTCAATATCCATACCAAAAGACCGGTCCGCAGGGTCCTGAATTCCGAGGCCGTCTTTGGAGAGCACGCGTTATTCGGACAAGGCATATCCCTGAGCGTTTCTGAAGGCGATACCTCGGGCAGGGTATCTTTTGAACACAAGATATCCAAAGGAGACAGGCCGGATACGGATTTTGAATACCAAACAAGCACTGTATATGTTATCAAAAAAAATGATTTATTTACCGTCGATGGCTTGTTTGGATATCAAAAGAAGGATTACGGCGCCGGAAGTTTTTATTCCAATTTATTCCCCGCCGAGGAGGAACATATCCAGTCGCTATTTTTTAAGAGCGGACTGGAATGTAAAGAAGTTGTCTTTGAGCCGGCGTTTAATCTTTTTCTGCGCCAGCACCGCGACAAATTTATCCTGGACCGCGATGACCCGGGCTTTGTGAATTATCATACTACCTATGTTTATGGATTTAATTCGCAAGCTGAGGCGCCGGTGGGCTGGGGCCGTTTACTACCCGGGTTTGACCTGGCTGAGGAAGAGATGAGCTCCACAAATTTAGGAAAACACAGCCGTTTTAATACCGGCCCGTCTTTGGCATTTGTCCCGGAACTGGGGAGTAAATTTAGCGCGGACTTCAGGGTGCGGTTTGATCATTATACAAATTTATCCTGGCAGGAATCTTACAATGCCGCGTTAGGTTATGACTTAAGTGACCGGTTCAAGGTAAAGGGTTCTTTAGGGAGAGCTTTCAGAATTCCTACCTTTACCGAGCTTTATTATTCCGACCCCGGCAATGTCGGTAATCCCCTCCTGGGCATTGAGAAGTCCGATAATTTCCGGCTGGGGCTTGAGTTTGGCAATGAGTATATAGAAGCGACGCTGGAAGGTTTTTATCGCAAGGGCCAAAACCTGATAGATTGGGTACGGACCTCTTCTTCTGTTCCCTGGCAGGCTGCTAATCTGGGTAAGGCGGACTTTCGGGGAGCCGAGTTTAAAATGAAATTCAAACACTGCTCTTTATCCTACACCTTTACCGATGTGGTCAGGGCAGCAAGCGGGTTTTTTTCTAAATATGCTTTGGACGTGCTAAGAAGTCAGCTGATCTTAGGCCTGAACTATCAATTTTCCGGGATCAGCTCAAATGTGCAATTGTCTTATAACGAAAGATATTACGGAGAAACTTATTTTCTGGCCGATCTGTATATTTCTAAAACGATAAAACGCCGCGGTTATTCCCTTGAGCCCTTCATAAAAATAGACAATCTTACCGACGCCAGCTATTCCGAAATAGGCGGCGTCCTTCAGCCCGGCAGGTGGATCCAGGGCGGAGTGAAGCTGGAGTGGTAATGCTCTTGACCTTCTTTTCATTTGGCTTATAATATGTTTTATGCTTGATAAAACTATCTCCAACCGCTACAAGCTAAGCGAAGAACTTATTTCCGACCCTCTAGGCACTCTCTATAAAGCCCAGGATCTTAGCGAAAACAAACCTGTTTTCGTAAGCCTGCTATCCGAAAAATCTCTTGGCCGTCCCCTGGAAGTACTTCTTCGTTTTAAAAGAGCGGCTGAACAGGCCTCTAGGCTGAACCATCCTGACCTGCTGAAGATCGTAGAAGTAGCCGAATCCGACGGCAAGATCCATTTAGTATATGAATCTTTTGATTCTCAGGTTCTATCCAAATTCATTAACCAACCCTGGGATATCGATAATGCCGTAAGCGTTATCCTGCAGATATCATCAGCTTTAGCTGTCGCCCATGAGCAGAATATTCAGCACCAGGC
The DNA here is from genome assembly GCA_028707105.1 of Candidatus Omnitrophota bacterium. The sequence continues at coordinate 9,429 of JAQTUY010000054.1, forward strand.
TATCCAACCGGCTAATATCCTTCTAAGCCGATCCCAGCCTCAAACCGCAAAACTCTTTAACTTCGGTTTTTCTATACTAAAAGACATTAGTAAAATTACTGAAAGGG
>JAQTUY010000055.1 GCA_028707105.1 Candidatus Omnitrophota bacterium
CTTGACAATAGCTTAAATAGGTTGTATACTTTGTTTGTAATCAGTCAGTGAAGCTGAGTGAGTTAAGACAGAGAAGTCTTCCGGTACACAGTTGTCGGAAGACTTTTCTGGTTTATAGGACTAAGGCGTCCTATGCCCAAAGAGCGGGCATGGAGCGCCTTTTTTGTTAGCTAAAATGGTGACTGAAATGAAGAAAAAAACCCTAAAATTAGCGCTTGCGCAGATTAATTGCATTGTTGGCGATTTAAAGGGCAACGCCGATAAAATTGCCGAATATACGGATAGGGCCCGGGAAATGAAAGCGGACATCGTTTGCTTTCCGGAAATGGCTCTGGTAGGTTATCCCCCGGAGGATCTTTTATTTAAAACCAGGTTTGTCGCTGAAAATATCCGCGTTTTGAAGAAGCTGGCGGAGATGATAGGCGAGATTACCGCGGTGGTAGGGTTTGTAGATAAGGATGGCGGCAGACTTTATAATGCCGCGGCTATAATCCGTGACGGGAATATCGAAGGAATATACCGCAAGATGTTCCTGCCTAATTACGGCGTTTTTGACGAGAAGCGTTATTTCCAGAAAGGCAGCGAGGCTTTTACTTTTAGTTTAAAGCTGGCGGGTGCCGAGCCGGCTACGTTTTTTGCCGGAGTGAATATCTGCGAAGATATCTGGCATCAGGAAGGGCCGACAAAGCAGCAGGCTTTGTCAGGCTGCCAGTTAGTGATAAATATAAATGCCTCGCCTTTTCATATGGGGAAGACCAGAGAAAGGGAAGATGTAGTACGCCGGCAGGCAATATCAAATCGTATATTTGTCGCTTATACCAATTTAGTCGGCGGCCAGGATGAGCTGGTTTTTGACGGCCAGAGCATGGTGGTGGACCCGCGTGGCAATATTATAGGTAAAGCGCAGGCATTTAAAGAAGATCTGCTCTTGGTGGACCTGCCTTTATCGCGCGCTGTTAAGCCTGCCAAGCTTCACAGAGAACCCGGATCTTTAGGGTTGGAGGCAGAGGTTTATGAAGCCCTGGTCCTGGGTTTAAGGGATTATGTCGTAAAAAACGGATTTGAAAAGGTCGTGATCGGGCTGAGCGGAGGGATCGATTCTTCATTAGTTGCGGTTTTGGCAACGGATGCCCTCGGCAAAGATAATGTTTATGGGGTATTTATGCCTTCACGGTATTCTTCGATCGAGTCGGAAGTGGATGCCAGGCAGACAGCGGAAAATCTGGGTATTAAACTTTTGAACATATCTATTGAGTCCATATACAAAATGTATCTTTTGGCTCTTGAAGGGCATTTTACAGGCGTGAACAGGGATGTTACGGAGGAAAATCTCCAGGCCCGGATAAGGGGGACGCTCCTGATGGCCCTGTCCAATAAATTCGGCTGGCTTCTTCTTTCTACCGGAAATAAATCCGAAATGAGCACCGGTTACGCCACGCTGTACGGGGATATGGCCGGAGGGCTGGCAGTGATCAAAGACGTGCCTAAAACGCTGGTTTATCGCCTTGCCGGCTACAGGAATTCTAAAAATACGGTCATCCCAGAGCGGGTATTCAGTAAGGAGCCAACCGCCGAACTGCGTCTTAACCAGAAGGACAAGGATACGTTGCCTCCTTATGAGACGTTGGACCCGATCCTGAAAGCTTATATTGAACAGGACGAGGATTTGGATAAGATCGTATCCGCGGGGTTTGATAAAGATACTGCGTCGAAGATCTTAAATATGGTGGATAGGAGCGAGCATAAGCGCCGCCAGTCGCCTCCAGGCATTAAGATAACGCCGCGCGCCTTCGGCAGGGATCGCAGGATGCCGATAACTAATAAGTTCAGAGGGTGAAATGGAATTTGAAGAATTAGTGCGAAAATTAACTCCTACTCTCAAAAGGATAACCTATAAGCTGAACGGGCATTTTACTTTTTTTAGCGATGAGGACCTGTTCCAGGAGGCATTAATCCGCCTTCTGGAAGATCATAGAGAGGGCAAACTTGAAGATAAAACCGATAGTTACATCCTTCAGGGGTGTTATTTTCACCTTAAAAACCATATCCGCACGGTCCAGGATAAAGCGCCTATGGTGAGTTTAAACATCCTGCTTAATAATGAAGGCGCTGATCTTGAAGATATTTTGCCTTCAACAATGCCGATTACGCAGCCCGCTTTCGCGCAAGAAAGGGTGTTGGTTGAGGATATCGAAGATAGCGGCCTGACCGAGAAAGAGAAAAGGCTTGTGGGCCTGTGCATGGAGGGATTGACTGTCAGGGAGATCGGTAAAAGACTTGGGGTTTCCCACGTTATGGTTATCAGGATCAGGAATGATATCAGGAACAAATGCCGTCGATTCCGGAAAGAATTATTAAAGTAGAAGTTACCATTTCCCGGTTTTATTTACTTGTATAGATGTAAGCCCTTAAAGATAAGGGCAGTCACATTGATGTGAAAACAGACAAAGGCGTTCCTTAAAATAAAGGAGCGCTTTTTAGTATCACGAAGACGTAGGCGTCTTTTTGTACCCCATGGCGGGTCAAAAAGGCGCTTTTTTGTTACGGAAAGGAGAAAGAGCATGAGAAATTGGCTGGTGGCGTTAGTGGTTCTGGCGGGGTGTTGTAGTTTTGTTCCGCTTGGCTTTGCCCAAGAGGAAGAAGGATTGCTTTCTAAATCCGGTTTTGAAGTAAGCGGCGATCTGGCAATATGCACTCAATACGTTTGGAGAGGTATCCTGCTTGATAGGGATATGGTAATGCAGCCCGGTTTTTATATTACCAGCCCCGAATCAAAATTAGGCAGGATCAAAGCCGGAGTATGGTCAAGCCAGGATGTGCAGAACCGGGATAACCTGCATTCGCAGGAATTAGATTATATATTTGATTATACTTATGCTTTTGAAAAATTTAGCTTATCCGCCGGGCATACCTATTATGATTTTCCGGATTCGGATCTCAACAGCCGGGAATTTTATACCGGCGTCAGTTTATCGGCTGTGCCTTTATCGCCTTCACTGTACTTTTATTACGATTATGGCGATGAGAGCGATGGGGGCGGAGATGGAAGCTATACGGTCTTGAACCTATCGCATAGCATCCCTATTAAGAATACGGCTTTTACGCTGGATCTGGGCGGGCATATCGGTTATAACCACGGGCTATTTATACGCGGCAATGGGGGTGACGCGGGGTTTAAGGTTGGATTGACAATTCCCTTGACCAAAAATTTATCTTTTGGCCCAAGCGTTAATTATACGATCCCTTTGGCGGATCTGCGAAGTAAAGATGACGGCGCTCAAAAGAACCGTTTTTACGGGGCATTCAGCTTTGCTTATGTTTTTTAAAATAAAAGGAGGAATACAATGATCAATGCTGGCGATACCGCTTTTGTCTTAGCGGCGGCGGGGTTAGTAATGTTGATGACCCCCGGTTTGGCTTTTTTCTATGGCGGGATGGTGCGTAAGAAAAATGTTTTAAGCGTTTTGATGCAGTGTTTTATTATTTTGTGTGTTTTAAGCGTGCATTGGGTTTTAGTCGGCTATAGCCTGTCTTTTGCGCCCGGTACTGGTTTTTGGGGCGGCTTGAGGTGGTTTGCGCTTAACGGAGTGGGCCTTGAGCCTTACGCCGATTATTCCGGGACTATACCGCATCAGGCTTTTATGATCTTTCAGGGTATGTTCGCCGTGATCACCCCCGCGCTTATTATCGGGGCATTCGCCGAGAGGATGAAATTTTCCGCTTTTCTGCTTTTTACCCTTCTTTGGGCGACCTTTGTCTACGCTCCGGTCTGCCATTGGGTATGGGGTATCGGCGGGTGGCTGCGTAATCTGGGCGCGCTGGATTTTGCCGGGGGGACAGTCGTGCATATCAATGCCGGTATCGCGGCTTTGGTTACGGCATTAGTGATCGGTAAAAGGAAGAATCTTGAGCGTAATGTCCCGGCGCCGCATAATATGCCTTTTGTAGTCTTAGGAACAGCCTTGCTTTGGTTCGGATGGTTTGGTTTTAACGCCGGAAGCGCGCTGGCCGCAAACGGCCTGGCGGTCAACGCCTTCGTGGTGACCCATACCGCAGCCGCAGCCGCGGGCTTAAGCTGGGCTTTGATAGAATGGGTCCGTAACGGCAGGCCTACGATTTTCGGCGTTTGCAGCGGAGCTGTCGCAGGATTAGTCGCGATCACTCCGGCGGCCGGGTATGTCAATGTCCTGTCCGCGATAATAATCGGCGCGTTGGTAAGTGTTTTCTGTTTTATCGCTGTCACGGTCATCAAGCCGAAATTGGGCTATGATGATTCCCTGGACGCTTTTGGAGTGCATTGCGTAGGCGGGATCTGGGGCGCGCTGGCTACGGGGTTATTCGCCTCTAAGCTGGTTAATCCCGCGGGAGCGAATGGCCTGTTCTTCGGTAATCCCAGGCAATTATTGATCCAGGCAGCAGCTGTTTTAGCAACTATAGCTTATACTTTTATCGTGACAATTATTATTTATAAATTAGTGGACCTGGTTATCGGAGTCCGAGCCAGTGAAAAGGAAGAAGCCATGGGGCTTGATATTACGCAACATCAGGAAAGAGCCTATACGGTACTTGAATAAATAAGACACCCCGCGTTGTCTAAAGAACGCGGGGTGCGCCCTTGTGGGCGAGGAGGAAGAAATGAAGCTTGTTATTGCTATCATCCAGCCGCATAAACTGGAAGAAGTAAAAGAGGAACTCTATAAAACCGAGATCAATTTGCTGACTGTGAGCGAAGTGCTGGGCCATGGCCGGCAGAAGGGCATTACCGAAATATACCGCGGCGCCAAAGAGACCGGAAATCTTTTAAAAAAGGTGCGCCTTGAGATAGCGGTTAATGATAATTTCCTTGAGCCTGCGATCAAGGCGGTTATCAAGGGCGCCAAGACCGGGGAGACCGGAGACGGCAAGATATTTGTTTTGGATCTAAAAGAATGCGTGCGCATCCGCACCGAGGAAAAGGGGGTTTCGGCAATAGGCTAAAAAAAGTGTTACCAAATCGCGCGTTTATTTACTTGTATATGTAGAGAAGCAAAGATTAAGCTTTAGGCACATAGTAGTGTCGGATTAGGCAGCAAAAGATAAAACGAACATAGGCGTTCATTATGGTCAAAGATGTTTGACTGTGGTGGACGCCTTTTTGTTTACAGCGCCGATAACGGCGTAATTATACCCCGCGCTGATATGCATTGTGCGGATATGGCCCTTGTGGCCAAAGGAGAAATAAGATGCCCAAGAAAGCTGTTAGAGAGGTAAAAGAGGTAAAGACCGGCAATCCGCTCATTAACGGTTCCTTTAATGAGGCCGCTGCGCGGGAAGTAATGAGGATGATCAAAGAGAAAGGTATCCAGATTGTTGATTTGAAGTTTAATGATCTGCCCGGGCTGTGGCAGCATTTTTCCATTCCCGCTTCGGAACTTTCGGAGATGGACGATATTAAACGCTCTATCTGGGTGGACGGCATAGGTTTTGACGGTTCTTCTATCCGCGGCTTCCAGAAGATACAGGAATCGGACATGATCATGATCCCCGATCCGGCGACCGCGATCGTTGACCCGGTCTGCGAAGTCCCGACTTTAAGCGTGATCTGCGATATTTATGACCCCCTGACCCGTAAGCCTTATTCCCGCGACCCGCGCTATATCGCCAAGAAAGCGGAAAAATACCTCAAAGATACCGGTATCGCCGATTCCGTTTATTTCGGGCCTGAAGCCGAGTTTTTCATTTTTAACGACGTGCGTTTTGACCAGACCGAAAATTCCGGATACTATTATATTGATTCCGACGAAGCTGACTGGAATACCGGAAGGAATGAAAACCCGAACTTGGGCTATAAGATCCGCTTTAAAGAGGGGTATTTTCCGGTGCCTCCCCACGACTCGTTGCAGGATCTGAGAAGCAAGATGATCCTTAAGATGAAAGAAGCGGGCATAAACATCGAAGTGCATCATCATGAGGTAGCGACAGCCGGCCAGTGCGAGATAGACATCAAGTTCAATAAATTGACCAAGATGGCGGATGACCTCTTGCTGTATAAATACATCATCAAGAATATGGCCAAAAAAGCCGGGATGGTGGCGACCTTTATGCCCAAGCCGCTTTTTGCGGATAATGGTTCGGGTATGCATTGCCATCAGAGCCTCTGGAAGGACGGCACTAATCTTTTCTTCGATAAGAACGGCTACGCCCTTTTAAGCCAGACTGCCAAGTATTACATCGGCGGGTTGCTTAAGCACGCCAACAGTTTGATGGCCTTCTGCGCGCCTACGACTAATTCTTATAAGAGGCTGGTCCCCGGTTATGAAGCTCCGGTAAACCTGGTCTATTCGGCTAGAAACCGCTCCGCGGCCGTCCGGATCCCCATGTATTCCGATAACCCAAAATCTAAGAGGATCGAGTTCCGGCCGCCGGACCCATCGTGTAATGGTTATATCGCTTTCGCGGCGATGCTCATGGCGGGGCTCGACGGAATACAGAATAAGATCGATCCCGGCGAACCCAACGATAAAGACCTGTTTGAATTAAGCAGCGAGGAACTTGCTAAGATTCCCACTGTCCCCTCGTCACTACGCAGGTCGATAGATGCGCTGGAGGCCGATCACGCGTATCTTTTGAAAGGCGGGGTATTTACCAAGGACGTCCTGGATATCTGGATCGAGTATAAACGTAAGAAAGAGATAGACGGCGTAAGAATGAGGCCGCACCCTTACGAGTTCTATCTGTATTTTGATATTTAAATAAAATTCGATCAGGGCTTGAGGCGAGATCCGCCACAGGCCCTGATTTTCGCCTCTGGTTGCTTAATTTTTAAGCATAGCGAGGAGGTAAAATCAAGATGGTCACATTATTGATAGCGCAGGATGATGAAAAGATCAAAGCGCAGTTGAAGGACGCGCTCCATCAGCAGGGGTATATGGTCTCTGGGGCGTTGTACCGGTCCATGCTGGAGAAGATCGAGAGGCCGCTTTTTGAGCAGGTCCTGGAATTTACCGAAGGCAATCAGCTTAAGGCGGCAAAGATCCTGGGTATTAATCGTAATACCATGCGCACAAAGATCAAGAAATTAGGGATAGATGTCTTAAGATGGAAGGTTTAAAAAGGCTATGAGAAACCCGAGCTTGCCGGAAAACCAGGGGCTTTATGAACGGCGCTTTGAACATGACGCCTGCGGGGTAGGTTTTGTCTGCGATATCAAAGGAAAAAGATCCAATGATATTATCAGGCAGGGGCTGGAGGTTTTAAGACGGCTGTCTCATCGCGGCGCCACCGGGGCTGACCCTAAGACCGGGGATGGAGCAGGCATACTTATCCAGATACCCCACGATTTTTTTACACGGGTCTGCACAGAAAATAAGATAAATCTGCCTCCTTTTGGGCAATACGGCACAGGGCTCGTCTTTTTACCCCAGGAGAGCAGCGAGCGTAAATTTTGCAAGGAGGTTTTTTCCCGCGTTGCCGCTAGCGAGGGGTGTTTTGTTCTTGGCTGGCGCCAGGTGCCCGTGGATGATTCAGATATAGGCAAGACCGCCAGGGAAACCCGGCCGGCTATCGAACAGGTCTTTATCGGTTCGCAGCTACAAGGCCTGGAGCTGGAAAGAAAGCTTTACATCATAAGGAGGCTGGTTGAAAATTCCAACCGCCTTTCTCAATTAAAACAAAGGTCTTTTTTCTATATTACCAACCTTTCCAGCCGCACTTTTTCCTACAAGGGCCTCCTTATGCCCAAGCAGGTGGAGAATTTCTTTCTTGACCTCAAAGAAAAAGAGTTGAAAAGCGCCCTTTGCCTGGTACATTCCCGCTATAGCACCAATACCTTTCCGACCTGGGACCTTGCCCAGCCTTTTCGTTTCCTGGCTCACAATGGAGAGATAAATACTCTCAGGGGCAATATTAATTGGATGCAGGCGAGAGAAGGGTTATTGGAAAGCAAGTTATTGAGCCCTGACCTGAAAAAGATCCTGCCGATTATCGTGCCGGGAGGAAGCGATTCAGCCGCGATAGACAATTTATTCGAGCTCCTGGTTCTCTCCGGCAGGCCTCTGGACCAGGTGATGATGATGCTCATCCCCGCGGCCTGGGAACGGGATACCCTTATGGATGAGAAGCTCAGGGATTTTTACAAGTATCATGCCTGTATTATGGAGCCCTGGGATGGCCCGGCAGCGATCTCTTTTACCGATGGGGCGCGTATTGGAGCTGTCCTGGACAGGAACGGCTTGCGTCCGGCGCGCTATCTGGTGACAAAAAAAGATCTGGTGGTCATGGCATCGGAAGCCGGGGTATTGGATATAGACCCCGCCGATATCAAGACCTGCGGAAGGCTTGAGCCGGGAAAGATGCTTTTCATTGATACGGACCTGGGGCGCATTGTCGGGGATGCCGAGTTAAAGAATGAGGCAGCCGGAAGAAAGCCCTATGGGACATGGCTTAAGGAAAATCTGGTTGAATTCGAGAAGCTTCCCGAAGAAAAACCGGAGAAGAAGATCGAAGATGCGCTTACTTTGTTAAAAGCTTTTGGTTACAGCCGCGAAGACCTGAAATTTATCTTAAAACCCATGGCCCAGAGCGCCCAAGAGCCGATAGCCTCGATGGGTAACGATACTCCGCACGCGGTATTGTCGCAGCGGCCGCAGCTGCTTTACAATTATTTTAAGCAGCTTTTTGCCCAGGTCACCAATCCGGCTATCGACCCGATCAGGGAAGAGCTGGTGATGAGCCTGGATACTTACGTCGGGCCTGAGAAGAATATCCTGGAAGAGACGGCAGGCCATTGCCATAAGTTGTTGATCCGTCAACCGGTATTGACTGATGAGCAGCTGCTTAAGATCCGCAATATTAAAGCTAACGGATTCAAGACCAAGGTTATTTCGCTGCTTTTCAAATCCGGGAACGGTAAAGATTTTATAGCCGCGTTAGACAGGGTATGCAGCGAGGCATCTTGCGCCATAGATGAAGGGTATAGCTTTATAGTTTTAAGTGACAGGGAAGTGGATAAAAGCCATATCGCCTTGCCTGCTCTCTTAGCTGTTGGAGCAGTGCATCATCACCTGATCAAGAAGTCGGCGCGCACGCAGATCGGTATCATCGTGGAAAGCGCTGAGCCGCGCGAGGTGCAGCATTTTGCCCTTTTGTTCGGATACGGAGCGGATTGCGTTAATCCTTATCTGGCTTTTGAAGCCATAGATCAGATGATCAAAGAAGGCGAGATCGACCTGGATCTTGACCACGCCCTGCGTCACTATATTAAAGCAGTGGAGAAAGGGATCTTGAAGATTCTTTCTAAGATGGGTATTTCCACCTTGCGTAGTTACAGGGGGGCTCAGATATTTGAAGCGCTGGGATTAAATGAAGAAGTCGTCAGCCGTTGTTTCTCAGGGACCGTATCGCGGATAGGCGGCGCCGGATTTGATATCATTGCCCGCGAGGCAGCTTTGAGGCACGAGGCGGCATATCCCGAAGGCGGGGCGTTGTCTC
>JAQTUY010000056.1 GCA_028707105.1 Candidatus Omnitrophota bacterium
ATCTTCTTGTTCTTTGCCCAGACAAATGCCCCCAGCAATATGGAATAAAGCCCTACTATCAATAGGGGCAGCGCGTGGGGATTCAAGAAATAGCTGGAAGGATTGAGTAACTCTCTAAGCATTTACTGCTGCGCCTCCAGGACTACCAGGGTGATATCGTCGTATTGCGGGTGGGTACCGATAAAAGAATAGACCTCGTCCTTGATCACCCGCATTAACTCCGCCGCGGGTTTAGAACTATGCTTCTGGAAGGAACTGATAAGCCTGTCCAGGCCATACCTTTCTCCGTCGCGATTCTGGGCCTCAGTGATCCCGTCGGTATAAAGCAAGATCTTATCTCCAGGATCAAGTTTGATCTCTTTATCTTCCAGGTAAGTTTCAATATTGGGCATCATCCCCAGCATAAAACCGCCGCTGAGGATCGCCTCTACGGCGCCATGAGTAGCCCCGCCTACGACTACGGGGCCCCGGTTAGCCCTGCATATCAGGATATGCTCATGCCCGGCGCTGGAGTAGGTAAAAGTCTTGGTATCAGCCTGCCACATAAAATACAACAAGGTCATGAACTTATGCCCGCCGATATGCTGGCTAAGGATCTGGTTGGTCTTAATAAGGATCTGGCGCGGCGAATGTTCTTCCTGGGAAAGGGTCTGAATGGCGGTCTTGGCCATTGCCATCAAAAGCCCGGCCGCCACTCCCTTGCCGGAAACATCGCCTATAACGACAGACAGTTTATCCGTGCCCGGCAAAGTAATAAAATCATAATAGTCTCCGCCTATCTCTTTTGCCGGCTGCATCAAGCCCTGGACATTGAGCCCCCTGATGATCGGAAGCGTCTGTGGAAGAAGTGCCATCTGGATCTCTCTTCCCAGCTTCATCTCTTCAGCCATCCTCTCCTTTTCTATAATATCTTCGTGGTGCAAGGCATTATCGATGGTGATGCCGATCTGGCGGCCCATGATCTCCAGGAGTTCTATATCCTTGCCGGTATAAAGTTGAAGATTCTCTTTTTTGCCGATACCCAAGAGCGCGTTGACCTTATTATCTATGGATACCGGTATAAGGACCTCCAGTTGATTCCGGTTCATAAAACCTAAAGCCTCCTGCCGGACAGATTCAAATTGAGGGTCAGCTTCGACCTGTTCTCTTTCCAGCGCTTTCTGATGCCGGTTTATCCATTGGCTCAAAGTATTATTATAATCTAAGGTTATTCCTGATGGTTTATCGGCATCAGCAAGGTTCTCGTAGCTAAGAGCGCCGGCTTGCGTATAGTCAAGCTGGCCTGGCTGCCGGACCAATACCAGTCCGTTGCGGATATAAAGTATTTCCTTAAGTTCCTTAAATAGGCGCGCGATAACGCTGTTAATATCCAACTCGCTTCCGATCTTTTGGCCGATCTCCGCCAAAACGACATAATAATCATACTTACGCCGCCGGAAAAGATGATCGATGACAGGCTTTAACTTTTGGTAGTAGGCGAGAAAAACGGTCAGCGCTATAGAATCTATGATAATTATCCAGAGCGCGGATAAATCGGCCATCCAGGTTTTGACCAGGTTATGGATGATAGCCACGGGCATTATGAGCATGGCGATAGTCAAAAGCCAGAGGATCGTTTTATGAATAACGGTATCTATTTCAAAAGCGCGGTAGCGCACGATAGCGAAACTGGCAGCGATAATATATATCACCGTAAAAGAACTGCCGAAAGGGAAGATATTGATATTAAAGACCGGGAAAAAGTTGGTCGCTCCTCCGACAACGCTGATCGCCAGCCCGCCGGCTATCAAGGCGGTCTGCTTTTGGGCAACGCCCTTAGCGACAAACAAATGCTTAAACAAGATCACCAATGCGTAGTTCCAGGTCAGCACAAAAAAAACGGTGAAAAACCAGTATATTATTCCGCTGTCCGGATAGAACTTAAAAAATGTCTTAGGGGACAAAGAGGGGATAAACGAGCGCAGCGATATTATACCCAGGATAAATATGGTCAATCCCGTTATCGCCGATATTTTTGTTATGATCCTGTTCTTCTTCTTGATAAACTCTTCGGTAAAAACGACCACGAATATAGACAGGAAGATCGCGGAATAGTTGGCTATGCGGTTGTAAAGAAGCGCTGAGGCGTAATCCTTGGCGACCGACCAGAGGTAAATAAAAAAAGCCCAGCTGCTGAAAGAGGTGACAAAAAGAAACCAACAGACCTTCAGCCTTTCCTTATATCCTTTTGCCAGGACGAAAGAACCCACAATTATACTAAAAATTGAAGCCAGCAGGACACCCAGAGAATAGTATGTCCCCCAATGCCCGCTGATATTCATATCAACAGTATTAAAAAACGCCATTGCGCCTCCAAAATATAAAAACTTACCTTTTTTTATTCCAATATAGGATTTTACAGGTGTTGTCCGTTAAGATTATACAATAAACCGCGCTTTAGGGATAGAAAAAAGAGTTTATTCTGCTTCAAGGACGACCAGGGTTATATCGTCATATTGCGGCTGGGCACCGATAAAACCATAGACTTCATCTTTGATCGATTGCATCAATTCTCCGGCGGGTTTTTGGCTGTGCTTCTGAAAGGATTCTTTTAATCTTGTCAAATTGAATCTATCCCCGGACGTATTCTCCGCCTCAGTTACCCCATCGGTGTAAAGCAGGACTTTATCGCGGGACTGTAATTTAACTTCTTTTTCCTCCAGGTAGGTATCAATATCGGCGATCATTCCCAGCATAAATCCTCCGGATTGGATCTCCTCAACCTGCGTAGACCGGTCCCTGCAGATCAAAATATGCTCATGCCCGGCTGAAGAATAGACCAGGGTCTGATCTTGGGGCTGCCAGACAAAATATAGAAGGGTCATGAATTTCTGCGCCTGAATATTCTGATAAAGCATCTGGTTAATGCGCATAAGCAGCCGCTTGGGAGCGACATTCTCCTGAGAAAGGGTATGGATGGTAGCTTTGACCATAGACATCAAAAGCCCGGCCGCCACACCCTTACCCGACACGTCTCCGATCACTATAGCTAATTTTCCCTTATCCGGCATACTCACAAAGTCATAGTAATCTCCGCCGATCTCTTTAGCCGGCTGCATCAAGCCCTGAACATTTAAACGTGCTACATCCGGTGTCTTTTGAGGCAGCAGCGCCATCTGGATCTGCCGGCCCATCTTCATCTCTTCTTCCAGCCTTTCTGTTTCAGCTAATTGTTCATAGTGCAGGGCGTTGAAAACAGTCACCCCGGCTTCCTGTCCCAGCTTCTTTAGAAGCTCAATGTCTTTAACGGTATAAGCCTGCAGATTCTCCTTTTTGCCCAGGCCTAAAAGAGCGTTAACCTCGCCTTTTACCAATAAAGGCACCATCACTTCTACGTCGTGCGCCTGAAAACATGCCGAGGCCGCCCCCTTGATCTTCTCATATTTCGGATCGAATTCTACCTGTTCCCTTTCTATGACATCCTGTTGGGCGACAAACCATTGGGCAAGGTCCGTGGCGCGGTCAATTTCTCTTTCTGATTCAGCCATACACTTCCTTTCCTCTTCGCTGAATACCTCCAGGACAGCGCGTTGCCTTATCCCGTTGATTTCTTTATATCCACGCCTTCCCATTATAGAATAACGGCCCTGATCTTTCGTTAATACATACAACACGGCGTTGCGCAGATACATTGCCTCGCAAACCTCAGTCAAGAGCTGATAAGAAAGGTCCTCGATGCTGATGGTTGTTGCGATCTTCTCGGCTACCTTGCCCAAGATAGTCTGATAGTCGTATTTACGGCGCCGGAAGAAATGGTCGATGCGGGGGCGGAGACGGTTATAATAAGCGACAAAAAGAATAAGATAAACAGTGGCTAACAGGGTATTCACGACAACAACCTGCGATACTGACAGGCCCTTCAGCAAAAATGACATTAAGAGCGCTTCTATTAGCGCGGCAGGTAATACAAGCAGGAACACCGTACTTAACCATAACAGCGTCTTATGAATGACCGTATCGATCTCCATAAGCTTGTACCTGACAATGGTAAAACCGATAATACATATGAATAAAAAGGCGCAGATATAGCCAAAAGGATAAATCTCTATGCCATAGTTTGGGATAAAATCCACACAGGCAGCACAATATATGCCAAAACCAATTAGATAAAACTTAATACGGCTTATTTGTATTGCGCTTAATTCTTTTCTTCTAAAAACAAGATAATATATCAGAAAACTTACTACAACATTGAGATTGCCAATAAAATAAACCAGGAAAAGAGGATGGACGATCCCCCTTTGAGGATAAAACCCCCAGAAAAATTTAACAGAATCCCCAATAAATAAAGAACTGGTGGGAAGCAATAAAACAAAGAATGCTCCTGCAATATATATCGTCCTGATGTAGACTTTAAATTTTTTATCTAATTTTAAAAGGATAAAAGCGTAATGTCCAAAAAAAGCGCTGATGAATGTCACCCCTGCATAAGCAAGTTTCATCAACAAATTAACTGTAGATATATCCTGAACATTATAGCCGAAAAAAGAAGAAAGCTGCCAGAGCATACTAACAAAACACATACCAGCAAAAATACGATTAGGCAGGCCTTTGGGGTTTTTAACAAAAACAAATACACCGAGTAAAAGGAATGCAATACCGGTTACAATATTAGCGATGGAATAAAGATTGAATGTCATGTATCCTTCTCGGCTAAAAAGAGCTCGATATCCTGGGTGGCCTGCCAGATCTGCTTTATCTTTTCTATGCGTTTCAAAAAGGCCCGCACGACCGCGGGGTCAAATTGCGTTCCGCTGCCCTCTTTTATCAGTTCAACAGCTTCGTCAAACCCGTAAGCCTCTTTATAAGGCCGCTTAGAGGTCAAAGCGTCAAAAACATCGGCGACCGATACTATTCTGCCGAACAACGGGATATCCGCGCCCCTTAACCCGTTAGGATACCCTGTGCCGTCAAATCTTTCGTGGTGGGTCATACTGATGGTCCGCGCTACCCTTAAAAGCGGAGCTTTGCTGTTTTTAAAAATATCCCCTCCCAGAGTAGTGTGCGTCTTCATCACTTCTCTCTCTTCAGGGGTAAGTCCGCCGGGCTTCTTGAGGATTGCATCGGGAATAACGATCTTTCCGATATCATGCATGGGGGAGGCGTAGCGCAGGTTATCTATGTCTTTTTTGGACAGGCCCATCTCGCGGGCTATCTCGGTCGAATAATCGGCGATCTTCACCAGGTGGGTGCCGGTAGATTCATCGCGGTATTCCGCGATCAGGGCGAACCTGAAGATCATCTCGGCGTAGGAATCGCGTATCTCCGCGTAAGCCTTCTTTAAGTCGGCGTAGGTCTTGCTTATCTTCGCCTTATACTCAAAATAGCGGCTCTTTTTCTTCATCATAAAAGGGGACGTTCCCCAAAGTACCACCCTGTCAGATTGTAACAGGTTTAGCTACAATGACTTACAAAGCCATTATTGATACTCTAACACTATTTACTACAATATGTTACGTGAAGGAAGGGTGGCTCCTGAGGGAACGTCCCCTTTTATTTGAGGCCGTAGAAATCCTGCATCGCTTGCTCCTGGGTATCATAGATCTTGAACATCTTCTCCAGCTTAGTGATACCGAATAAAGACCTTACCTTTGGCGAGAGGTTAGCCAGAAAAACATTACCCTGGATCGTCTTCAGGCCTTTAGCCAGGTCGATCAGAGAAGCGAGCCCGGCGCTATCTATATATTCCAGGGCGCCGAAATCAAGAAGGACCTTACGATGGTTAGCGCGCACCAATTCCTTGAACATTTCTTTAAGATCAGCAACGGTATCGATATTTACTTCGCCCTCAATTAATAAGATAACAACTCCATCTCTTTCGCTCTGCTTGACTTGCATATCTCCTCCCAGCAAAAGGCGGTTCTCAGCGTTTCTTTAAGCGCGTACGCTGCTTCTTTCATCATAAAAATGATATCTTGTTTAGACAACCTTTGCAAGAGAAATAATGAATAATGATAAGAGAGAAAGCCTTCAGGCAAAACCCCTTGACCGATAAAGGGAGCATGTATATAATGAATACCATGGTAATCGAACAAAAACTCAAACTCAGCCTGAAAGACGTTCCCGGCCTGGTAGAGGGGATCCTGGAAAAAATGGAGTCGCTGGGCATATATAACGATATCCCCATGGAATTGCGCCTGGCGATCGAAGAAGCCCTGACCAATGCCGTCAAACACGGCAACAAACTCGATCCTGATAAGAATGTGTCTATCCGGGTCGAAACGTTCCCCGAGTCCGTACAGATAGAGGTCGAAGATGACGGCGCGGGATTCGACCATGGCAAAGTCCCCCTGCCCACCGACGATGAGAATATCTGGAAGACCAGCGGCAGAGGCGTCTTTTTGATCCGGCATTTTATGGATAAAGCGGAGTATTCACAAGGCGGACGCAGGCTAAAGCTATGCAAGTGCCTCAAACCAAAATAAAAATATGAAGATTACCGAAACCTCCCAGAATGACGTCCTGGTATGCCAGATAGACGAGGAAATAAACATCGATACCTCTCCCCAGTTACGCAAAGCCTTCGGCGATTACGTCCAGAAGAATGCCAAGAAGATCGTCATAGATTTCTCCGGCGTATCTTATATCGACAGTTCAGGGATAGCCACTTTTATCGAACTATTCCAGCGCCTCAAAAAGATAGAAGGAAAGTTCCGCATTTGCTCTATGGCTCCCAAAGTAAAGAATGTCTTTGAAGTGACCAAAGTCATCAGGCTTTTCGAAGTATTTGACAGCCGGGAAGCCGCGCTACAAGGTTTCTAGATGATCTCAAAAACAGGACAGATAGTCATCGGGCTTTTTAAAGAAGCCGGGAGTGTTTTAACCCTTCTTTTTGATATTCTTTACTGGATATTCATCGGGCCATTCAAAGGAAAAACCGCCCGCCGCCAAAGTATCTTCCACCAAATGGTGTTCTGCGGGGTCAACTCCTCCGTAATCGTGTTCTTCGTAACCTTTTTCACCGGCATAGTCCTGGCCATGCAAAGCGCTTATCAGCTGGAAAAAATGGGCGCGGTCATATATGTCGCCTCCCTGGTCGCCGTATCTTTATGCAGGGAATTAAGCCCGGTGCTCACCGGATTGGTCGTGGCCGGAAGGATAGGCTCGGCTTTTGCCGCGGAACTAGGCACGATGAAAGTCAGCGAACAAATAGAAGCCCTGGATACCATGGCGATCAACCCGGTCAGGTTCCTGGCAGTGCCCCGCTTCCTGGCGCTCTTATTCATGCTCCCCTGCCTGACTATCCTGGGAAACATCGCAGGCATACTGGGAGGATTTATAGTCGGCACCGGCAGCCTGCACATCAATCCTGACCTTTACCTGCAGACTACCTTTAAATACCTGGCGATAAAAGACATCTATACCGGTTTTACAAAATCTTTTGTCTTTGCGATGATAATCGCCCTGATCGGATGCCACGAGGGGCTTAATACCAAAGGTGGGGCCGAAGGCGTGGGCAGGGCGACCACCCGCAGCGTAGTAATAAGTTTTATCCTTATTATCCTGGCGGACTGCGTCCTGACCGCCCTGTTCTATTTTACAAAGGTATAAATCATGGCTGAATCAAAGGAAATCATCGTATCCCTTAAAAATGTGAGCAAGGTCTTCCAGGATGTAAAGGTGATCGATAATATCAGCCTGGATATCCTGCGGGGTGAGACCTTTGTGATAATGGGCTGTTCCGGCTCAGGCAAGAGCACGCTCCTGCGCCTGATGACCGGGATATTAAAGCCTGACGAGGGCAGCATTTTTATCAATGGCAAGGATATCGCCAAGATCTCCGAAGATGAGCTGGGGGAAGTAAAAAAATCCTTCGGGATGTCCTTCCAATATTCCGCGTTGCTGGATTCCCTGACCGTTGAAGAGAACATTTCCCTGCCGCTGGTAGAACACACAAAATTAGCTCCGGATATTATCAGGATAATCGTAAAAATGAAACTTTCCCTGGTCGGGTTGCGGGGCTTTGAGGATTACTATCCCTCGCAGATATCCGGCGGGATGCGCAAGCGCGTCGGCCTTGCCCGGGCGATCGCCCTGGACCCGGATATCGTATTTTATGACGAACCCACCTCGGGGCTTGACCCGGTAGTAGGAGGAGTCACGGATAAACTGATCAAGGACTTAAGCCAGAAACTTCTTATCACTTCGGTAGTCGTGACCCATGATATGCAAAGCGTTTTTCACATCGCGGATAAGGTGGCGATGGTCCACAAAGGAAAACTGGTCGAAACCGGGACCACCGAACAGATAAAAATATCCGCGAACCCTTATATCCAGCAATTTATCAACGGCAGGCCGGAAGGCCCGATAGACTTCTTTAAGGAAGATATCGCTATAGAAGAAATCCTGGGATTATAGTAGAAACGGGGCCAGGCCCTGTTTTACATTTCAAGGGAGAGTTAAATGAAAAAATACGGCAATGAATTCAAGGTGGGCTTATTTGTCATCCTCTGCGTCGCGGGCCTGGTATACCTGACCCTCAGCACCGGAAAAGTGGGGTCTAAAGATGGCTATATTATTTATGTCGTCTTTGATGATGTTGCCGGATTGCAAGCAAAAGCCCCGGTCATGCTCAACGGCCTTGAGGTGGGAAAAGTGGAAGCGGTCAAGCCCTGCTACGACAATAATATGACCCGCATTATACTTAAACTGCGGCTGAATAAGGACGCTAAGATCCGGGAAAATCCGGTAGTGGCGATAAAGACCCTGGGGCTTATGGGTGAGAAGTTCATCCAGATCGCCTCCTCTAAAGGAGAGAACTTCGTAAGAGCCGAGAGCACGCTGGAGGGCAAGCCTTACGTAGACTTAGACGCCCTGACCTCGCAGGGGGAAATTATCGCAAAAGAGATCAGCGGTTTGATCAACAATATAAACGGTTTAACGGACGAGGTCAAGAAGCTAAGCGGCAACTTAAACCTTACCCTGGATGATAACAAAGACGAGATATCGCGCATCCTGGGGAACCTGGAAATAACTACGAAGAACTTCGAGGATTTCAGCGCGGACCTTAAAGCCCACCCCTGGAAGTTATTGTTTAAGACCAAAGAGAAGAAACCGGCAAAGTAAGCTAGACCTTGCTCTTATTGACGTGATTATAGAGGAAACGGAACACTCTCTGCACCTGTTCCTTGCCCGTCTCGTTGAATATTATCCCCGTGCGGTGCCAACCCTGCAGTAATTTACCTCTGCTGAGCACAAATTTATCCTGCCAGACCACCCGGCCGTCTACCACAAAAGGGCCTTTGCCATCCTCAAAATCAAACTCCAGATTAATGGCGCTGCCCTGTTTCAGTTCAGGCTCAAGCAGTATAGAAGCGC
>JAQTUY010000057.1 GCA_028707105.1 Candidatus Omnitrophota bacterium
TTATCTTGCCCCAGCAATCCTGGCAGATAAGGCTGTCTATCGCGTTGTCGTTCAATTTTTTGCGGCAGACAGCGCAGGATTTAGGTAGCAGCATATTTATCAGACCGTCCATAAATAAGCCCGCCATAGTTACCTATAATAACAATTAAATCGCCTTTTGTCAAATGCCTATTCGTATGAAATAATTGACAGCGCAAGTTACTGATAGTACAATACATACCATGCATACATACACATTAGAAGAGGCGAAAAAACGTTTGTTTCATTTGCTGGATACCCAGGCTTTAAGCAGGGGCAAGGTAATATTATCTTCGGGTAAGGAAAGTAATTATTATCTTGACGGTCGTCTGGTTACTTTAAGCGCCGAGGGAGCCTACCTGGCCGCCCGGCTCATCCTGGACCTGGTAAAGGATACGGAGATAGACGCCATTGGCGGACCGACTTTAGGGGCGGATCCTTTGGTGGGAGCCATAGGCGTTTTAAGCTATCTGGAGAAAAAGCCGGTGAGCACTTTTATCGTGCGTAAGGCGCCTAAAGCCCACGGCAAGATGCGTCAGATAGAGGGGCCGCGGTTAAAAAAGGGAAGCCGGGTGGTGTTGATAGACGATGTCGCCACTACGGGTAAGGCTTTAATAGAGGCGAAGCAGGTCTTGGACGGGGAAGGGATAGAGGCCGATACGGCGATAGTCGTCATCGACAGGCAGGAAGGGGCTGAAAAAAACCTGTTTCCTCACGGCCTTAAGCTTGTTTCACTCTTTAAGGCTCAGGATTTCGGGGTATGACCTCAAGAGGCGTATTATTATTTTTTTTAGGCGCCGCTTTATTCAGCGGGTGCTCGACCGAATATAACCTGGCCACCAAACAGGAAGAGTGGATCTATTATTCGACGGACCAGGAAGTGCAAATGGGCCGTTCGATAGCCAAGGCGATCAATAAGGAATATAAGCCCCTGAATGATCCCCTGGTGCAGAAACGGGTGGAGGACATCGGAAAGAAAATAGCCGCTGTCTGCGACAGGAAAGAAATAAGTTATCATTTTTACACGATAGAGGATAAGCAGGACCCTAATGCTTTTGCGTTGCCCGGGGGATATATATACGTTAATAGTAAGCTCTTGGATATGATCGGCAATGATGATGAACTTGCTTGTGTCCTGGGCCATGAAGTCGCGCATGTGGTAGCCAGGCATAGTATGAAAAAACTGCAGGCATCGATGGGGTATTCCCTTTTCAGGGTTTTGCTGGCTACCGCGCCGGTTGAAGGCTCGGGCGATCTTGGTTACGGCTCGGATGTCGCCTTTACGATAGTCATGTTGGGTTATTCGCGCGAAGATGAGCTATTGGCAGACCAATATGGCACGCGTTACGCCAGGGCCGCCGGTTATGACGGCCACGGCATGATAACTTTCCTGGAAAAACTGCGCGCTTATGACCGCAGGCAGCCGCTAAGGGCCCATAGTTATTTCAAGACCCATCCCTATATTCCGGACCGCATACGCATAGTGAAGCAGGAGCTTGGAGAAAAGACTGATTTTGATGATTATATAAATATCGAGCAGGAGCCGCATAAGAAATAACAATATGGGGGAGCGTAAAATGAAAAAAGCGATCTTTATCGCAGTTGCGTTATTATTTTTTAGTTCCTTGGTTTGCGCGCAGACAGGCACACTGCAGGAATTAAAAGAAAAAGCCCTGACCGCGGAAGAAAGTGTGGTCTCCAAGATCGATACCGGGGTATCCAGCACAATGACCGGGTCGATGGATTTCCTGCACAAGGTCGTCCAGGAGGAAGGCGAGAAGGTCCCGCAAAAAATGGATCTCAAGGAGACGGTTATCCTGACCGTAGGGAATCTGGTCCTGTCGTTATTATGCCTGGTATTGGCCGTATTCCTGGTCACTAAGGTGCCGGCTTCCCAGAAATATCTCTGGTTCCTCTTTATTTTTAACGTCTCCTGGTTTATTATGGTGATAATCGCCAAGGGCGTGTGGGCGACGCTGGATTACCTGGTCATAAAGTTAGAGCCGGCCCTGGCAGGCGGCATCTATGATCATTTTTTCATAATATTCGTGATAGTGAGTATGCTTATTTATATCTGGCTTTTGGCCCGTACCTTCGGCTTGAATTTTTACGGAGCGCTGGGGAGCTTTCTGGTCGCGCATTTTATCTATTTCTTCGTGGTCGCGTTTTTCCTGGCGGTCTTCAGCCCATATAACGAGAACAGGCTTTTTTCCCTAATAAGGGAAAATATCGGGATACGCTCGGTAATACGCAGCTACGTCGGGGATATGAATAGCATCTCCCATAATGCCGATATAGGATCGTTTGTTAAATTTAAATATTATCACCTGTAATCTAGATGAGGCCGCATGCCCTCTGAACGTTATAAGGTCCTTGAGGAGTTTATAAGCGATCCTCTAAGCGTTGTTTATAAGGCGCGCGATCTTGAGCAGGGAGGACCGGTATTATTATCAGTCCTTTCCGAAAAAGCGAGAAACCGCCCCATCGATATCCTGATGCGTTTTAAAAGAAGCGTGGAGCAATTTTCCAAGCTTGCGCATCCCAACCTTCTTAAGATCCTCTCCGTACTTGACTCCGACGACGAGTTCAGCCTGGTTTACGGGTATTTCGATTCCGAAAGCCTTTCTAAACATTTAAATAAACCCTGGGATATAAATAAGGCCGTGGACCTGATCATACAGGTCTCATCCGCCCTGGACGAAGCGCATCAACAGGGCCTGCTGCACCAGGCTGTCTCGCCCGGCAGTATTCTATTGGGCCGTGAGCAGCCCCAGGCTGTCAGGCTCTATAATTTCGGTTTTTCCATACTCAGGGATATAAGCAAGATCACCCGTAAGGAAGATGTGGTAAGTACGTTCGGTTATCTTTCTCCCGAGTCCAGCGGAATATTGCGCAAGCCCGTGGATTACCGGTCGGATATTTATTCCCTGGGCATTGTTTTTTATCAACTCCTTACCGGAAGACTGCCTTACCTGGCCGACGATATGTCCAGCCTGGTCCATCAGCATATCGCTACTAAACCCGCCGCGCCGTCGGTCCTCAACCGTCAGATACCGCCGGTCCTGGATAATATTATCTTAAGGCTTATGGCTAAGGAGCCCCAGGAGCGCTACCAGGGTTTAAAAGGGTTGATCTCGGACCTGAGGGAATACCAGAAGCAGAGCGCGCAGGGTAAGCCGCTCATCGATTTTGAGATCGCCAGGTCCGACAGGTTAGCCCAGCTGTCTTTTTCTTCCAAGATGATAGGCCGGGAGAGCGAGCTGGGCCGAATGAGGGATCTTTTAGGGCAGGCTAAACGGGGCAACGGGTCCCTTTGTTTTGTCTGCGGCGAGCCGGGTATCGGAAAGTCGCGTTTGATCGACGAGCTGCGCGGGTATGTTTACGGATTAGGGGGATTATTCGCGGGAGGTAAATGCTATCAATATGAATTGCGCGTCCCTTATCGTGTCTGGAGCGAAGCGATCGACGCCTATATCGAGAAAATAAAACGGCTCTCCCAGGCTGAGCAGGATGTCCATATAGGGCGGATAAGAGATTCGCTGGGGGAATTGGGCAGTGAAGTGGTAAAAATAGCGCCTGCCCTGGCCGACCTTGTCGGCGTCCAACCTAAGCCCGCGGAATTGGAACCGGAAAAAGAAAGGGTTCGTTTTCTTATAACCGTGGCTAATTTTGTCGCCTCCCTGGCTTCGCGGGAAAATCCGCTGCTGCTGTTTTTGGACCATATGCATTGGATGGATGATGTCAGCGCGGAGATCTTGTTCAGGGTAGCTGAGAAAATATCAGGCCTGCCTATTCTTTTGGTCGTTTGCTATCGTGACGCTGAAGTAGGGCACAATCATCCTCTTGACCAGTTGATTAAAACGCTGGATAGCCGGGATATCCCATATTCCAAAATAAGCCTGAAGAGCTTGACGGTAAAAGAAACCTCGGAGATGGTTTCCCAGATACTGATGGAGAAAGAGGAGCAGGTCATGCCTTTGGCGCAGTTCCTTAATCAGCGGGCCAAAGGCAATCCTTTTTTTACCATTGAACTCCTGCATTCGCTGGCCGAGACCGGACTTATATATTTGCAGGAGGGGCAGTACATCTTTAATTTAAGCAGGATAAAGGAGGTCGCCCTTCCCGAGGATATCGTTGATATTATCCTCAAAAGGACAAAAGACCTCTCCTTGGAACAGCAGCAGTTCCTTTCTTACGCCGCGGTCATGGGCAGGGAGGTCCAATTCGACCTTCTCTCCAGGGTAACGGGCCAGCCTTCGGATTTCATAGTAAACACAATAGAGAAGAGTATAGAAAAGCAGTTCTTGTTCCGCGACATCGTGGGAAAAGAAAAAGTGTTTTTTATGCATAGCAGGATCCGCGAGGCCTTCTATAACAGGATCTCTTATGAGGCCCGGGTCCCTCTTCATCGCCAGATAGGAATGGTGCTTGAGGAGCAGAATAAGGCAAATCCGGATGTTATCTTGTATGATCTGGTGCACCATTTTACTCAAGGTTACGTACACGAAAAAGTCCTGCATTATTCGGTCATCGCCGCCGCGAAGGCAAAGTCTTCTTACGCCAATACCATGGCCGTTAATCTCTTCGAGCTTGCCCGCGATATACTGGAGAGGGAAAACAGGAAGAACTCCCCGAAATACATGGAAATAATCGAGAACCTCGGTGAGGTTTACCGACTGGCCGGAAGGCTGGATGAATCCATCGCAACGTTTAAAACCCTGCAGTATTATATACCCAAGCAGGATATGATATCTCAGGCCCGTGTTTTGTCTAAAATAGGCGACGCTTTTTTTGATAAAGGAGAAGTAAAGGAAAGCATTTACGCCCTGGAAAAAGCCTTATTGGCCCTGGATGTGCGCATTCCTAAAACCAGGCCCGGATATCTCCTGGAGATACTTAAAGAGATCTTGGTGCAGGCGCTTCATACCTGGTTTCCCGGGGTATTCATCGGGAAAGGGCAGGTTTCTTCTCCCAGCCGGACCATAATACTTAAGACATTCTTAAGGTTGGTGCATATTTACTATTTTTCCGACATCAATAAAGTCTTTTATTTTTATCTTAAGACCTTGAATATGGCCCAGGAAACAGGCCCCGGCCCGGAACTTGCTTATTGTTATATTGAGGGGGCGGCGGTCTGGCCCACTTTGCCCTGGTTCTCCCGCGCCTTTAGCGATGGTAATAAGGGATTAAAAATGGCGCAGGAGATGGGCGATAAGATGCGCGAAGGGAGCGCTAATGTTTACCTGTCGCTCTATTCATATGTCGTGAATGACCCGCGGGCCAGCCTGGACTATTCCCGGAAGGCTATCAACCTGTTAAAGGGCCTGGGTGAATATTGGGACCTGAGCATGGCCTATACCTTTAGGAATTACAGCAGTTGGATAACCGGAAGGTTAAAAGAGAATATCGCCGAGGGGGAAGAGTTCATCGCGCTGGCTAAAGAGGCAAATGCCCTGCGGGGCCTGGGCTGGGCGATATTCGGCAGGTGCAAGACGCTATGCCTGATCGGAGAAGTGGACGATGCCACGATAAAGACCGTCAATGAATTCAATATCCTTATCCAGAGAACGCAGGATAAGCCCAATGTCTTATGGTCGCTGTGTATTCTTTCATTCGCTTATCTAAGGCGGGGTGAGTATGAACAGGCCATACAGGTAATCAAGGAGGCTTCTGATCTGTTCGCCCTTCAATATAATAAGACCCCCTGGCTGTTAGATTTCTTTCCTTTAGGGGCTCAAATATATCTTGATGTTCTGGCTGACGCGCCCGGCCTGTCTAAAGAGACAAAAGCGGCCTATATGGAGAAAGCTGAGTGGTTATGCCGCTTGTCTTACAAATGGAGCAGGAAATATCAGTATTGCCTGGGTTGGGCATATCAGGTGAATGGCACCTGCCTGTGGCTTGCCGGTAAGAAAGAAGACGCGGTTTATGCCTGGGACGAGGGTATAAAATTCCTGAGGGAGAAAACTGGGGATAAGTACCGCTTAGCCTATCTTTTGCTTGAGGAATCCATGTTTTCTCTGATGGATGACCCCCGCGATAAAAAGGCCCTGACTAACCTTCTGGAGGCCAAGGAGCTCTTTATCAGTATGGGTTGTAAGCAGGACCTTCAAACCTGCAATGAATTGCTTTTCAAGTTGATACCTCAGGGAGAAGGAGTAGAATCCAGGGATGCCCTGACCCAAAGGCGCCACCTGGAGAGCCTGCTTTCGGTAACCAGGGCGATCGGTTCGGTATTTGCTCTGGATGAGCTGCTCAGAAGGGTCCTGGATTACGCCTTGAAGGCTACCGGAGCCGAACGCGGCTTATTGCTGCTTTATGATGATAAAACCAATCAGCTTAATTTGAAATTAAGCCATGGCGTGGAAATATCAGATTTCTTTTCTTTTGAGTCCTACAAGATCAGCCTGGAGTTGATCAGGGAAGCGGAAAAAGCTAAAGACGCTATTCTCGCCAGCCCTGAAAGCGCGGTCAGCGCGAAAGTCCAGAATGAGCTTAAAAGCTACAATGTAAAACAAGCCCTGGCAGCTTACCTGAGTTCGCGGGATAAGCCAATAGGCATACTTTATCTGGATAATTCACTTTCCGGAGGCACATTCGGCAAGCAGGAACTGGAGCTGATGCAGTCTTTTGCCGTCCAGGCTTCGGTATCCCTGGAAAACGCGAACCTGATCTCTGACCTTCTGGACCAGGCGCGGCTTAAGCAGGAACTGGAACTTGGGCGCGAGATACAGATGGATCTGCTTCCTAAAGTTACGCCTGTTATTCCGGGCCTTAAGGTATCGGGGCTGATGCTGCCGGCTAAGGAGATAGGAGGGGACTACTACGACTTTTTGCCTAATCCACAAACTAACAGCCTGAGCATTGTTATAGGAGACGTCTCCGGTAAGGGGGTAGCCGCGGGATTACTCATGGCTATGGTCAAGACTTGCCTCTACGCGTTAAATAAACAGCCCATCTCTCCCCGCGAGATACTACTGGCCACCAACCAGATGCTTTATGAGCATATCAACGCCAAGAAATTCATGACCATGCTTTATTTGACCTGGGACGCGTCCAGGAAGAAATTCATTTATTCATCGGCCGGTCATGAGCATATAATTACATACAGGGGCGGTATTGCGGAGGCGGTCTTGAGCGGCGGGTTCATGCTTGGGATGCTGCCCGAGATAAGCTCTTTCCTGGAAGATAAGGAATTAGTTTTAAATCCGGGAGATAAGATAGTGCTTTATACCGACGGCGTAACCGAGGCCAGGGATCCCAATGAGAAGCTGTTCCGCTTAGAGCGCCTGGTTGAATTGGTCCGGAAGCACGGGGCAAAACCTGCCGACCAGCTCCTGTCGGTCATTAAAGAGGAAGTCTATTCTTTTATCGGCACCCGCGAGCAGTTTGATGATATTACTCTCGTAGTCATGGAAGCTGCGTAAAGAAACGGGGTCAGGCCTAATTTAACTAATTAATAATTAGGTCTGACCCCGTTTTTATGTGGTGCGGAGGGGGGGAGTTGAACCCCCAAGTCTTGCGACATATGCTTCTGAGACATACGCGTATGCCAGTTCCGCCACCTCCGCGCAAATTGTGTTAAAAGTATATCTTATACCTTCCTTTCTGTCAACAATTCAATTGCCAGGCCGATAATTTGCTGTTATAATAACTTCGATTTAGAAATACCGACGGAGAAAACTATGTTTATAACCGCTTTTAGAACAACGGGATTGGCGATCCTGGAGATATTTATTATAGGCGCTCTGGGTTTTTGGCTGGTAAAACGCAAGACCTTGAGCGATGAGGGCTTGAACGGTTTAAGCAAGATCGTTTTGGACCTGACTGTGCCCTTATTCATATTTACCCAGTTCGTCAAAGAATTCAGTTTCTCTCTTTACCCGAACTGGTGGATCTTTCCGATCTTAAGCATCAGTCTTACCGCTTTAGGCTTCGCGATCGGAAGTTTTTTCAGCTGGAGCGTTAAGATTCCCGATGAGAAGATGCAGTTTTTCAGCCTGATCGGGTTTCAGAATTGCGGCTATCTTCCTTTGCCCCTGATCGCCGCGTTGTTGCCTCCGGCGGAAGCAAGTCAGATGTTCATCTATACGTTTTTATTCATGGCCGGGTTCAATCTGTTGGTGTTCTCTGTGGGCGTGTGTATGTTGACAAGCGATAAGACTAAGCGGCTGGAATGGGGCAATTTTTTTAATCCCCCGGTCGTAGCTACTCTTCTCGGGCTTTTATTCGTATTCCTGGGCGCGCAGAATTCCATCCCGGATTGGATCTTCCGCCCTTTAAAAATGACCGGGGACTGCACGCTTCCGCTGGCTATTTTTGTCGTCGGAGGAGGGCTGGCGGAAATATCATTTAAGAAAAAATTTAACCACCAGGCCGTGTTTTTTGTTCTGCTCTCCAAGCTGCTGATTATGCCTTTGCTGATATTGTTGATATTATCTCAGGCCGGAATTCCCCGCCTTATCGGGATGCTCTTGTTGATCCAGGCGGCTGTTCCTTCCGCCACCACCTTATCAGTGATCCTTACTCATCACCGGAAGCAGGACTATATCGTTAACCAATCCATATTCCTGGGGCATATATTTTGTATCGTGACGATACCGCTGTTCCTCAGCCTGTTCTATATGCTTAAGTAGCGAGGTCCGTAGATACTATGGCCATTAAACTGATCGCCACAAACAAGGAAGCTTACCGTAATTACGAGATCCTGGAGAAACTGGAGTGCGGTATAGAGCTAAAGGGGAGCGAGGTTAAGTCCTGCCGTTCGGGCCACGCTCATGTGAAGGAGAGCTTCGCCAGGCTTGAAAATAACGAGATTTTTCTATATAATAGTTATATCAGCCCTTACCAGGAAGCCAGCTATTTGAACGTCGAATCCAACAGGGTAAGAAGGCTTCTTCTGCATAAGAGCCAGATCAGGAAATTTGCCTCCCACATAATATTGCGTGGGCACGCCTTGATCCCTTTAAGCATGTATTTCAATGAAAAGGGGACGGTCAAGATCGAACTGGCGTTATGCAAGGGTAAAAAACTTTATGACCGCAGGGAAGATATCAAGCGCAAGGAATCGGACCTGCATCTGCGTAAAGCGCTCATAGGAAGGCTCAAGAAAAGATAGCAGGTATCCTGGCAGACTGCATGTATTCCAGGCTGCGAGGATGAATTTTCAAACAAGTGAACAAGAGAAAAATTCAATCGGGGGGTGAAAGGACTCGACTTAGGTATTCGGGTAAAAGCAGCATGCCGAGGACGCAAGGAGGCCTCGTAAAAACCTTGCACAATTCAAACGCCAATATAAACAACGGGCTTGGAATGAGACCTGCTTTAGCGCAGGC
>JAQTUY010000058.1 GCA_028707105.1 Candidatus Omnitrophota bacterium
GCATAGTCGCCGAGAAGAGCATCGTTTGCCTGTCTTTAGGCAGAAAACGCAGGATCTTATCTATCTGCGGGGCAAAACCCATATCCAGCATACGGTCGGCTTCGTCAAGCACAAGCATTACCACCAGATCCGGGATAAAATTCCACTGCGACATATGATCAATAAGCCTTCCGGGGGTAGCGATAACTATACGGGGATCCCTGCGCAAAGCCTGCACCTGAGGGTCCATGGGCGCTCCGCCTATAAGGCAGGCGGTCTTCATGCCAAAGGCGCGGGCAATCTCCTGAAAAGCTTCGTCGATCTGGATGGCCAGCTCCCTGGTCGGAGCCAGCACTAAACCGATGCCTTTTTTCTGCACCAGGCGCTGAACCATGGGGATGGCAAAAGAATGGGTCTTGCCGGTCCCGGTCTGGGCAATGCCCACGATATCTTTACCTTCAATGGCCAAGGGGATCGCCTTTGACTGTATAGGGGTAGGCGCTTTGAACTTCATCCGCTCCAGGATATCCAGGATCTTCGGCGCGATACCTAGCCCGTAAAAGGTCGGAACGGCTGGCGCGGGATTGTTTGTCATTACCGGTTTGTTCGTCATGATGCCTTCATGGCCTTGGGTTTGTGATCGTAAGCCAACAAACCCAGGTGCACATGACAGTAATCTTCGTGGTTATAGATACTCAATATATGTTTGCAATGCAAATACTTGCATTTCCTTCCTTTTAGCGAAGTCTTTACCTTTTTGATGGACACCTCCTAAAAACGCATAAAAAAATCCGCAAAGGTTAGTTGTCCCCCGGCGGCTTAAAGTTTTCCCTAATCTTCGTTATTATTATACTACATTATTGCGGTTTGTCAAACATAACTACATTTCTTTTCTTCCTACCTATTACTTATAAACGTCCTCTTCAGGGAATCTCCGAGCCTGCCGCGACGGTTTTCCCTGGCGATCACACTTAGGAAAACGCGTGGCAATACGGATAAGAAAAAAAGTATCTCTTTAAAGGTTAGAAACTTTACTACAAAGATATTTTTCCAGAGTATTTTGACGTACCTTGAAGGAGTATAAAAAGAAAATTTTATCCGCCTGCCTATTTTCTTTAAAACGGCGTGGCTATATTTGTCAGAATATAGCTCTCCCCTATCCGTCACGTGATAACCGGGGGTTGTTTCAGCCAGCTCTCTTAAAGCGGAGAACTTCTCAATCCTTAGCTTATTGCAGGCAATGGAATCAACTCCGATCTCCCTGGCAAATTGCCCGATATAAAGCATTTCTTTTTCCGTCTCGCCGATATTGCCGTAAATAAAATAACCATTATAAAAAATAGGGTATTTTTTCAGGACCTTAAAATATTTTCGGATCATTTCCTGGTCAAAACCCTTGTTCAGCTGCTTGAGTATCCAGTTATGCGGAGATTCGATCCCGATCAAAAGAGCCTTAAATCCGGCCTTGACCATTTTTTCAAGTAACCTTGGGTATTTAGCGATATCTATACGCGCCTGGGCCATAAAACGTTTCTTAAGTTTCCTGGCAATAATCAGATCACAAATCGCCTCGGCCCTCTTGGGATCGGCAAAAAAATCATCGTCGCTGAGGATGATCACTCCCGCTTTTAAACTTTGTATTTCATCCACCACTGAATTGACGCTTCGCGCGGAATAATTCCTTTTTTGGCCGAGAGGATTCAAACCGAAGGTGCAGAATTTGCAATTAAAAGGACAGCCCCGCGCGCTTAACACAGAGTCAAAGCTGATATCGGCTACTTTTATCCCGTTTAAAGCAAGGGAATATTCGGTGCGCCGCATAGAGCGGTCAGGAGAACCTAACATATCCACACCGGGAAGCGGGCGGTTAGGATTATGCCTTATTGAGCCGTTTTCCCTGTAAGAAATACCCAGGATGCCTTTAAGCGGTTCGCCTTTTAATATCTCTTTAATTGTTTCCTC
Organism: Candidatus Omnitrophota bacterium; assembly: GCA_028707105.1. The sequence goes on from JAQTUY010000058.1 coordinate 1,942, forward strand.
CCCCTCACCCCTGACAATAATATTAATTGTGGGGCATGCCTTAAAAAGTTCTTCTACCTTTTCGGTAGCCTTATAACCGCCCACAACCAGTGTTATATTCTCCGGCACACGGTTGAGCATTCGGCAGATTTCTTCAATCTGACGATCCCAGCCGATACTTACGCATAAAATATCAACCTGGCTGGATATAAAAGCAATAAGTCTTTCCGTATCAGAGAATTCCGGCTCATGCCTTAAATCCATAAGAGTGATCTTATTGACTAAACCTTTAGCGCTGGTAGCCACATATTCAAGCCCTGTAGGAGGAAAGAGCATCATTGTACTGTTGGCACTGCTTTCAATATAGGGATTCAGAAATAAAGCGTGGTTATATTTCATAGGTATACGGGTTTAATTTAAGAAAATGATACTCCAACGCAAAGGTGAGCATGGTCAGCGGCTTATAAAGGCCCAAATGCACAGAGCTGAATATATTCTTGATGCCCGGCCAGGATAAATCCCTGATCAGGGAATTCCCGATAACATAATTATTATCATCTCCGCCGCGGACAAATCCATTATTTAATGTAGGCAAAAAAGAGGCAAAAGTGATCAGCAGGATCAAAATGGCAAAAATAATAATTTGATTTCTCTTCATAAAAAGCTCTCTTTTGAAAGCCCGGTGAGGAATCTTGCCTTAAGCAGCCCCTCCTCCCACTCCCCGTCAGGCGTAGAATCCCAGACGATCCCTCCGCCGATCCCCATCTCCCCGGAGTTAGCGCGGAGTAAAAGCGTGCGGATGGGGATATTGAAGAACATGTCTTTGTCCGGTGTGATATATCCGATGGCGCCGGTGTAGATCCTCCGTTCCTCCTCCTCCAGCTCATTGATGATCTCCATTGCCCGGATCTTCGGGGCCCCGGTAACCGAACCGGAAGGAAAAAGAGAGGCAAAAAGCTTATAAATAGAGACATCCTTATCCACCCTTCCTCTTACGGTAGAGGTCATCTGGCAAAGTGTTTTATACCTGGCTACCTCAAAGAGCGTCGGGGCTTTAATATTGATCCCAACCCTGCCCAGGTCATTCCTTAAGAGGTCGGCGATCATCACGTTCTCCGCCCGGTTCTTCTTGTCATATTTAAGGCGAAATGGCGCAAGCAGGTCGGAAAATACCCCGCTGCCCCGTGGCCAGGTGCCTTTCATGGGTTTGGTCACAACGCCGGTAGATTCCTTTTTGATAAATAGCTCAGGGGAAAGGGACAAAATATGGAACTTATCCGTCGCGATGCAGGCCGGGTATGGCACAGGCTGCTCTTTGAGAAGTTGATCGTAAAAGGAGAGCGGCTCCCCGCGGAATTCAAAAAGCAGTTTTATGCAGTAGGTGATCTGATAAACATCACCCTTGGCTATGTAATCGCGGATCGCCCCGATCTTTGAAGAATAATCATCCCGGGTAATATTCAAACGCAGGTTCTCCGGGAAATTTTTAGAGGAAAATTTCAGACGGCTGTTCTTGCTTTGTTGAGGGGCCTTGTAAACGCCAAAATATAACAGCGGGAAATCATAGGGCTTATCTTTGCGCAGTTTCTCTTCAAAGCAATACCCGGCTTCATAAGAAAAAAGTCCCGCCAGGTAATATCCTTTTTTTAACGCCTCCTCCATATCTTGAAAAGAGGAAGCGAATAAAGAAGGGTCGTAGCAGGATATGATAAACTCCGGGCCCTGGAATAAAAGTGATTTTCTTTCGAACTGGGTTAATACTTGCATAACTTAATTAGGGGGACACAATACTTATACCTATTCATAACGCAGCGCTTCGATAGGATCAAGCTGGCTGGCTTTTCGCGCCGGCCAAAGCCCGAAAACTATCCCCACTATAAGGGAAAAAACAGTAGCCAGGAGGACCGAAGACAAAGTGAGCCTTACCGACCATTTTGCCAAAACAGTTATTAATAGGGCCGTGCCTCCGCCAAGGGCGATACCCGTTAAACCCCCGATAAGCGACATCAATACCGCTTCAATAAGGAATTGGACCATAATATCTTTATTGTTGGCCCCTATTGCTTTGCGCAGGCCGATCTCCCGCGTGCGCTCGGTAACCGAAACAAGCATAATATTCATAATGCCTATACCGCCGACTAGAAGCGAGATAGCCGCGATCGCCCCCAATAATAAAGACATCGTCTTGGTGGTAGCTGTAAGCGTATTCTTGATATCCGCCATATTGAAGATCTGGAATGATTCCTTCTGGTCTTTGGTGATCAGCCGGTGTTCCTTTATAATTATATTGCTTATTGCTTCCTGGGCGGCATCGGTCAATTCGGCGCTTTTCGCTTCCGCGTAAATATAGTCTATGTATTCTTTGCCCAGGACCCTATACATCGCGGTAGTTACCGGTATGACTACAGTATCGTCCTGGTCACGAAAGCCGCCGGCGCCCTTGGCAGGCAGGATCCCGATCACCTTAAAATTGATCAAATTTATCTTTATAGTCTGGCCGACCGGGTTAGTTTCTCCAAAGAGCTCCTTCACGACGGTAGTGCCCAGCAGGACCACCTTGCCCCTCATTCTTACCTCCTCTTCGGTAAAGAACCGCCCGATCGTCGGAACAGCTGAACGCAACTGCGCGTACTCGACCCCCACGCCTTCAACCTGGGTATTCCAGTTGTTACTCCCGTAAACTATCTGCCCCCTGTCCGATACCGAAGGACTGACCCTCTCTACGTAATCGCTTAGCTTCCTGATCGCCGCCACATCCCGGAAGGTAAAACGCGTGGTTATCCCGGTCTGCAAAGCTACTCCCCCCGACCTTTGTGCTCCGGGCCGGACAATCAGAAGATTAGAGCCAAGGGAGGCTAATTGTTTTTCAATGGATTCTTTCGCGCCCTGGCCTATGGCAAGCATGGCGATAACCGCGGCTACGCCGATAAGTATCCCCAAAATAGATAAAAACGCGCGCATTTTATGGGATAACATGGCGGAAACAGCCTGGCGCAGGTAATCCAGGAATTCCATGCCGCTCTTTAACCTTTTATTTGACTCTGCCAGGATATTTTTTATCATATTCTCCGGCATGACGGGGGCTCCGGTTTCTATCCCTTCAGCGACAGACTTATCAGAAATAATCTCACCGTCGCGCATCTGGATAATTCTCCTGGCCTGACCGGCGATCTCGCTTTCATGAGTAACCACGATCACGGTCTTGCCGCTCTGATTAAGCCTTTTTAATATGGCCATTATCTCTTCTTTGCTCTTTGAATCAAGGTTTCCCGTCGGTTCATCCGCGAAGATCACCGGAGGATTATTGACCAGTGACCTGGCTATCGCCACCCTTTGCTGCTGGCCACCGGACATTTCATTAGGCCGGTGGGAGATCCTGTCCCCCAGGCCCACTTCATTGATCCTCTCAACCGCCTGCTGTTTCATATGCCGTTTCCCGGCGTAAACAAGAGGAAGCTCGACATTTTCTAAGGCCGTCATCCTGGGCAAAAGATGGAACTGCTGAAAGACAAAACCGACCAGCTGGTTCCTGACTAAAGCCAGTTCATGGTCGGTAAGCTTGGTTATTTCTTCGCCTCCCAGGAAATATTCTCCGGAGTCCGGCCTATCAAGCAGTCCTAATACATGCATGAGGGTGGATTTTCCCGAACCGGAAGCGCCCATGATAGCGACAAACTCCCCCGAGGCGATCTTTAAGGACACCCCGCGCAAGGCCTCTACCTTAACCGCGCCCATTTGATAAGTCTTGAATAAATTCCTGACTTCTATCATTTATATTACTTCTTTGACCCGCTTCTCTTCATATTAGGCAGAAATGGATTGCTCCCGGTGCTACCTGCCCCGGGGAATACATATTTTTTTGTCGTAACAAACACCGTGTCCGCGGAGTCCAGGCCCGAAATGATCTCGTAATTCTTGTCATCGGTAATGCCTAATTTGACGACACGCTTAACCGGATTACCGTTGCCATTCTCCTTCAGCAAGACATAACTCTCATCCTTCTCCTTGCGCACCGCTTCAACCGGCAGGAGCAGCGCCTTCTCCCTGCTCTGCTCGATGAAATCTATGGTCGCGTTCATCCCCGAACGGAAAAACTCAGGCGTGCTCTCTTGGATAAGGTCAACCTTATATACGGTCACATTATTCACGGTTTCTGATTCATAATATATGTGGTCCACAACCGCCTTGATCTTTATATCGGGATAAGCGTCTAAAGTTATAATTGCCTCCTGCTTAAGTTTGATCTTTCCTATATCGGTTTCATCAACCTGCGCCCGGACGATAAGGCGGTCCGATAATACGACTACCGCGTCGCTGGTAGTGACTGTCGTGCCGGGCTGGGTTGTAGCCACGATAACTTCTCCGTCGATCGGAGAGAGCAGGGATATAGCCTTATAGACGTTCTCCCAATACTTTAACACCTCCTCACCCTGTCCCCGGGCGGCATCAAGCAGGGCGGCCCGTTCAGTAGAGCTCATCAGGGCTAAAACCTGGCCTGCCTTTACCTTCTGGCCCTCCTGGACCAAAATACTTTCTACGCGGCCGGAAACCGGAGGCTTGATCTCCAGCCGGTTCTCGGGCAGGACAGTGCCCGTGGTGGAAATAAAAGTCTGGATCGCGCCTACCGAGGGATTGACCTCCTTGATTATCTCGGAGCTTGAGCCTTTGCTCCTCATTTTCATGGCAACAAATACAGAAACGACCAACAGGGCTAAAACTAAGAAAATAATCTTTGATTTATTTTTGCGCATATTCCAACGTCTCTCCTTTCGCCTGGATCCAATTCGCCTCGGCCAATAACGCGTTGGCCTGGGCGCTTAAATAAGTAGTTTTGGCCTGCACCAGATTATCCTCAATGATCGTCCAGTTATCGTAAGTTATAAAACCTGTAGCGTATTCCACCTCGGCAATTTTTGATCGCTCCTCGGTAGCAATAAGATTTTTGTATTGGACGCCTACTGTTTCGATGGCGTCCTGTAAAGCCGCCCACGTCTGGGCCAGGCTTACGACAAGGGCGTCCCTCGTACTTCTTTCATTCTCCTTAAGCTGGTTCAACAACCCTTGAGCCTGGGATACCTGCGCCAGCCTTAAACCCCCTTCAAATATGGGCATTGATAAAGTAAGGCCGGCATTCCAGTTATCCCCCCGCGGCGTCCAGTGGGTGCCTGCTTTATTGGCGCCCGCCGCGCCGGTCAACGTAGGGGAAAAATTGGCATAAGCGCTCCTTAGGCCAAACTCCGCGGAATTTTTCTGGGCGATAAGCTGCTGCAAAGATGGATTGTTCTTGACCAAAGATTCCAGGTCCGGCTCCTCCTTTGCCGGGTCCGCAACCTTAAAATCACCTTTTACCATCATCGGGGTAAACTCTTTCCTACCCATCTCTTTGGTCAACTGCCTTTGAGCAAGCCCGATATCTCTTTTTGCCTGGCTAAGCTGAAACTCGGCCTGGGCTAAATTTGCTTCCGCGGTCAACAATGCCCCGCGATGCTCAAGGCCTGATTCATAACGCAAGGTTATCAATTCCAGGTTTGACCTGCGTATCCTGATAATATCCTCCGTAACCCTGATCAATTCCTGGGCCTGGAGCAAATTGATGAACGCGGTGCGTAAGTTCAGCCTGACCTGGGTAGATGTGAATTTGTAATTCTGCTGGGAAGCCTTAATGGTTTCTGAAGCGGCTTTTACATCCTGGATCGTCTTGGTCCCGTCGAATATCAATTGAGTCGCGCTTACCCCATAACTATAGCTATCGGTAGTAACTCCGGGCGCGCTGTCTGACGCGCTCCTGGCTCTTGACGCGCTCGCGTTAGCGTCTATCTGGGGGAAAAGAGTGCTGGCGGTAATTTTTTTGGCGGCCTGGGATTGCTTTATCTCCTCCACTGCCGCGATAAGGTCCGGGTGGTTTTTCGCCGCTTCTTTAATACAGTCCTGCCAGGAAAGTATCTCTTCGGCAGCGTAAAGGCTGCTGAAAAGTCCGGCCGAGAAAATAACCGATATGATCAAGATGGATTTTAATTTCATTTATTCTTTCCAGCGCCGTTTAAGAACATATCCAGGATAAAACCGGACATCCGGCTTAAATTCTTGGACCCTTTAGATTCCTCTTTGAGCCAGTTAAAGACTACGGACATAAAGATCGGGATAAGCACATCCCCTATTTGTTTAGCTGAAAAATCGCTCCTGATCAGGCGCTCCTCCTGCCCGAGCTTGACCAGTTCGGTAACAAACTCCCGGTGCTGCTTGATCACGGACAATTTATGGAGCCTGCCTACCTTTAGCGCCTGGCTCTTATTCCCTTCCGAAACGAATATGCGGAAGAAATCCTGGTTCCGCTCGAAAAAACCAAGATTCTCATGGATAAATATTTCAAGCTTTTCCCTCGCGGCACGGGCAACGGAAGTACGCTCTTTTAAAATTGCCAGGAGATCGCTGTATTTACGCTCCACCAGCGAGAAGTAAAGCGATTCCTTGTCCTTAAAATATAAATAGACGGTGCCGGTGGCATATTGCGCCTCCTTAGCGATATCCTGCATGGTTGCCTCATAATACCCCTTCAGGGCAAACACATGCTCAGCTGCCCTCAGGATATCCGCCCGGCGCAGAAGCTTATCCCTCTCCCTGCGGCTCAAGGAGGCCGCGGAGGCATCCATAATGAATTTATCTTCAATTAATGAATTTGCATTCATAATTGAAGTATATGCTATTTTCGGTGATTTTGCAAGTAAAATCTTTGCTGGGGGACGCTTTGCTGGGGGACGTTCCCCAAGGGGACACCCCTTTTACAAACCCATGTTATAATTTATTGATTTACAACTGGATGGAAATGCAAAAGGTGGTACCTGGGGGAACGTCCCTCGACTCAGGATTTTAAGATGGCAGACCAAAGCACGCTGGACCGCTAGTGTAAACGCAGTGCCAAACGTTCTGACCCGTAGCCGGATCAAACACCAGATAGTAAATATATTGGTTAGAGGTATTGGGCGTCTTCCCATCGCTGGTGCACCTGGCTGCATACAACCTCGCATAGGAACCATCTATACCCATATTGTACCTATAGAAGTCGGTGGATACGCAGGTATTGTCAACACCCAGGTAGGCATTCGTCATGCCGG
>JAQTUY010000059.1 GCA_028707105.1 Candidatus Omnitrophota bacterium
AGCCAAAAGCTGCCCCTATCCTGTTTTTAGGCTTGAGCCCTTTGAAAAAATCCAAAAATCCGGCCATAGCCGGAAGCATATTATTATCGTGGGTGGATGAGCCGAAAACGAAACCCTTAGATCCAAAACAGGCTTTGATCACCTCGCTAAGGTCGCTCGTGGCCACGTCAAAAAGCCGGACTTCTACTCCGGCATCAGTCAACCCCTGCGCGATCATCCTGGCCATCTTATCGGTCGAACCCCACATCGTCTCATAGGCTACCACCGCCTTGGGGGCAGTCTCATTCTTAGCCCAGGATATATAGGCGTTTAAGATCTTTGCCGGATCCTTGCGCCATATTATACCGTGGCTTGGGGCGATCATGCTGATGGGGATATTCATTTTCTGGACATCCTGTATCTTCTTTAAGATAAGCGAGCCCAGCGGCCAGAGGATATTGGCGTAATATTTTTCCGCCTCATCCATCAGTTCGCACTGGCTTACTTCATCATCGAACCTGAGGCTGGTGGCATAGTGCTGGCCAAAAGCATCGTTGGGCAGGAGCAGCTGTTCTTCAGGACAATAAGTAAACATGCTGTCCGGCCAATGGATCATCGGCGCTTCGACAAAGGTAAGGGTGCGCTTGCCGATCTTCAGGATATCCCCTGTCTTGACTATCTGAAAATCCCAGTCACCGTAGTAATGCCTGTATAATCCTTCCTTGCATTTGGCTGTCCCCAGGACTTTGGCTTTAGGGCAAAGCTTCATTATGTCCGGAAGCGCTCCGGAGTGGTCGGTTTCCACGTGGTTGGCGATAATGTAGTCTATTTTTTCGGGAGGGACCACCGCCCTTATCTTCTCGATCATTTCCCCGGCGAAGGGCCCGTATACGGTATCGACCAGGGTTATCTTTTCATCTATTATCAGGTACGCGTTATAAGTAGTTCCCCTGTTAGTGGAATAGGTGTGGCCGTGAAAGTTGCGCACATTCCAGTCGACTACCCCCACCCAAAAAATACCTTTTTTGATCTCAAGCCCTTCTTTCATGATCAACCCCCGTTTTAAGTATGCCCTATTTATCGCGCCTTAATCGCTGCTGAACCGGTCGATGTATCCGGCCATGATGAAATCATTCTCGGTCAGGCCGCCGGCGGCATGAGTCGTAAGCGTGACCTTAAGCTTGTTATACGCCAGGACAAATCCCGGATGGTGCCCCTGCTCCTCGGCAAGCACGCTGATTAGGTCCAGGAAATATTTTGCCTCCGAAAAATCCCTGAATAGGAATTCTCTGGTTATTTTCTTGCCGTCTACCATCTGCCAGGCGGCGCTGCGTTCGGAGAGCATCGCGCGGGCCTTATCCTCCGGCAAAGGAAGGGCGCCTATTTCACAGGGCTTACAACGCGGCAGGGCTTCTTCTTTTTCGCCCCAGGCCGGATTCCTGATGACATCTTCCAGCATATTTAACGCCTCTCCATAATCGGGCGGGGCGGATAATTCGCCGGTTATCTGAATATATCTTATCCGGTTATTCTTGTCGACAATGATAACGGACCGGGCCAGGAGGTTGAGCTCTTTGATCAGGATCCCGTAGTTTATCCCGAAAGAAGAAGTCTTGTAGTCCGAGAGGAGCCTGACGTTCTTGACCTCAAAAAAATCGCAGAATCTTCTTTGGGCAAAAGGCAGGTCCTTGCTGATGCCCAGGATCAGGACATCTTGATTAAGGCCGCAGGCCCTTTTGTTGAACTCTTTTATCTGCAGGTCGCAAACCGGGGTATCTATGGAAGGGAAAGAAGTAAGTATTTTAATCTTGCCTTTAAGATCCGCGAGGGAAATATCGGATAGGTCCTGCGAGGCGACATGAAAATCGGGCGCGATATCCTGCAAACGCAGGAGCCTGCCTACTAATGTTACAGGACGGCCTTTATGGAGTATGGTCCGGCTCATTTTACCTCATCCTGTGCGGTAAAAAATATATCAGTATATAAACCTGGCGATCTTGTAAGAAAATGCCGATATCAAGGCCGAGCAGGGGATAGTCAATATCCAGGCCCAAACGATGTTACCGGCCACTCCCCAGCGCACCGCGCTCAAACGCCGGATAGAACCTACGCCCATGATCGAACCGGTTATAGTATGCGTAGTGCTGACCGGTATGCCGAATGAAGAAGAAACAAATAAAGTGATCGCCGCCCCCAGCTCGGCGCAAAACCCATCCACCGGCTTAAGCTTGGCCACCTTCTGGCCCATGGTCTTGACGATACGCCAGCCGCCCATCATCGTTCCCATCGCGATCGCCAGATAACAGGCGATCACCACCCAAAAGGGAATATAAAACGCGGGCCCGAGCAGCCCGGCGCTAAAAAGTAAGCTGGCGATAATACCCATCGTTTTTTGCGCGTCATTGCCTCCGTGCCCAAGGCTGTAAAACGCGGCCGACAATAGCTGTCCCTTCCTGAAAATATGGTCAACCTTAAGCGGGGCGCTCCTGCGGAATAACCAATAAACAGCTATTCCTAAAACCAGGCCTAAAATAAGCCCGAGCACCGGAGAGATAAAAATGAAGGCAACGGTCTTCAAAATCCCCGGCCAGATCAATGACCGCGTCCCGGTCTTGACCAGGGCGGCGCCGATCATCCCGCCGATGAGCGCGTGGGAAGAGCTGGTAGGCAGGCCGAAAAACCAGGTGATCAGATTCCAGCCGCAGGCCCCCATCAGCGTCCCAAATATAACGCCCTTATCAATAATGGATATATCAACGATCCCTTTGCCTATTGTAGTGGCTACGTGCAGCCCGAAAAAAAGAAAAGCCAGGAAATTAAAAAAAGCCGCCCAAGCGACAGCCAGGCGGGGAGAAAGCACGCGGGTGGAAACAATGGTAGCGATGGAATTCGCCGAATCATGAAACCCGTTCAGGAAATCAAAAAGCAGGGCCAGGGCGATCAAAAAAAGTATGCTCAGCGTCATAGGGATTTAAGCTTGTTTTACCAGTATGGACTCTACTACGTGGGCTACGTCTTCACAGATATCCAGGACGGTCTCGGCGTCCTGGTAGATCTCTTTCCATTTAATGACATAAATGGCGTCTTTAGAGGTCTCAAAAAGCCGGGCCAGGACAGCGTCCCTCATGGAATCGCCGACATTCTCCAGGCGGTTGATCTCAACGCAGGACTCCTGGATCTTTTTGAGGTTCTTACTGCTGCGCATCCCCTTGACCGCGCAGGCTACGCCGCGCACCGACTCATCGATCACAACGGAAAATTTAACCAGGTCCTTATCGATAGCTGTGATGCCGTAAACCTTCAGGCGGTTGACGATCGTAGTGATCATATCGGTAACATCATCCAGCTCTTTGGTCAGGGCATAAATATCTTCGCGGTCGAAAGGCGTGATAAAGGTCTTGTTGAGCTGGTCGATGATGGCATGCGCGGCCTCATCGGCCTGATGTTCGATATTCTGGATATTCTTGATGGCCGTTTCGTCTACCGCGCCTTTGGAAACCAGCTCCTTAAAATATTGCGCTGCCTCGACGGCATAATCCACCTGCTTCTCAAACAGGTCGAAGAAATTGAACTCCTTGGGAAAAAAACGGGAAATCATTACAATGCTCCTTTTTGGGATAGTTTACTGCGGTTGATTTATTATAGACAACGAATGCTTATTAGTCAAGGCATTATTGACGGTAAGTAACTTTATCCTATGAAAAATCGGGAATTTTAGTATAATTATTAGCATGCACGCCTTAACCCTGATAATAATCGCCCTTCTGGTTTTCGCCCTGGCTTACAGGTTTTACGCCACCTTCATCATCACCAAGGTCCTGGTTTTTAAACCCGGGAGACAGACGCCGGCCCATACCCTGCGCGACGGCAAGGACTATCATCCCACCAATAAATTCGTGCTTTTCGGCCACCACTTCGCGGCGATCTCCGGAGCCGGGCCCCTGGTCGGGCCGGTGCTTGCGGCGCAGTTCGGCTTTCTACCCGGTTATTTATGGATACTTATCGGCGCGGTCCTGGGCGGGGCCGTACACGATATGGTCATCCTCTTTGCTTCCGTGCGGATGAAAGGCCAATCCCTGACGCGCCTGGCCCGTAAACACATAAGCCCGCCCGCGGGGCTGGCGACCGGAATAGCCATATTATTCATCATCGTCACTGCTTTGGCAGGCCTGGCCCTGGTCGTAGTCAACGCCCTTAACGAAAGTTCCTGGGCCACCTTTACCATAGCCGTAACCATACCCGCAGCTCTTTTTATGGCCCTATATATGTATAAATTACGCCCGGGCAAGATCATAGAAGCGTCCGTGATCGGCGTAATAATAGTCCTGGCGGGAGTGGTTGTGGGAGAACCCCTGTCTAAGACAACCTTCGGGTCATATTTCCTGTTATCCAAACCTACCCTCTCTATTATATTGCCGCTTTACGGCTTTATAGCCTCGACTATTCCTGTCTGGCTCCTGCTTTGCCCGCGTGATTATTTGAGTTCTTATATGAAGATCGGGACTATCGCGCTTTTGATCCTGGGCATCTTCCTGGTCAACCCGCATATCCAGATGCCCGCGATAACTCCCTATGTCCACGGAGGCGGCCCGATAATCCCCGGGCCGGTATGGCCTTTTGTCTGTATTACTATCGCCTGCGGAGCGATAAGCGGCTTCCACAGCCTGGTTAGTTCCGGCACTACCCCCAAGATGATAAACTCCGAAGCCGACATCCGTTTTATCGGGTTCGGAGCGATGCTGGTGGAAGCGGTGGTCTCCATAATGGCCCTGATCGCCGCGACGGCGCTTATGCCGGGAGATTATTTCTCCATCAACCTGCCTCCCGACGTTTTCGCCAAGCTGGGAATGAACGTAACCGACCTTAAAGAGCTGGAACAGATGACCGGCGAAACGCTTGCCGGAAGGCCCGGCGGCGCGGTCTCTTTAGCCGCGGGAATGTCGCTTATACTCTCTTCGATAAAAGGAATGCAGCACCTGATGGGCTACTGGTATCATTTCGCCATAATGTTTGAGGCGCTTTTTATCCTGACGACGGTGGATACGGGCACGCGCGTTGCGCGCTATATCCTCCAGGAGATGGTAAAGCTGGTACGGCCAAGGTGGGGCAAGGCCAATTGGATGCCCGGGATGATCATCAGCGGCGCGGTCATCAGCGCGCTGTGGGGTTATCTTGTTTATAACGGAGATATCTCGAGCATCTGGCCGATGTTCGGGGTAGCCAACCAATTGCTGGCAACACTCGCCCTGTTCATAGGGACGATCTTCATCCTGCAGCATTCCAAAAAATGGTATTACGGGCTGATAACCTTCCTCCCCGGACTTTTTATGTTCGCTACCACCTTCGCGGCCGGAATGGATAACATACGGAATAATTACCTTCCCAAACACAACGCCCAGGGAAACCTCAACGCCATCCTGACCGTAATAATGCTCGTGCTGGTGATCGTGATATTCCTGGAGTCGATAAAAAAGGCGGCGGGGCTTTTCTCTAAGAAATTGTAGCGGGGATTGTTACCACAGTTTATCCAGGGAATATTTCCCGGAGTCGGCTTTGCTGCCCATCCGCAGGAGATCTATCAGCCACCGCGACGGCCTGACCCTGACGCGATGATCAAGGTCGGATCCCGCACCCCAGATATCCACTTCAAAGGAATTAGCCAGCAGATTGACCCCTAAGCTAAAAGGCCGGAAAACCTGTTTGACGGTCCTGGTCAACCCTCCCCCGAAAAGAGTGACCCCTACCGTGATATTTGTTTCGCCGCCAAGATCATAACCGCCTTTTACCACCAGATTCAAATCCGTGGCTTTGCAAAAGACATTTTGAAGAGTAATATGCTTACCGTCTATCTGAAAGTTTCCTTCGGCCTCATTGAAGGTAGGCATAACAAAATTCTTGATCACCCCCATCAGCCCTTCTTCAGTAGCCCGGACCATAGGAAAGAGGCGCAGGTCGCAATCAACCAAATTAATATACCCTCCACCCTGAAGATCTTTAACCCTATCCCAGGTAGAAACACCGGCGGCGCTGCCGCTAAGCGTTCCGGCCAGGCCTTTCAGGCGCTGATAAGCGGAGGAAAACTCCTTAATATCCATCTCCTTTAAATGAACTTCAATTCCCAGACGCTGATAATCCAGTTTAAAGCTTCCGGCCAGCTCTCCCCCATAAAAATTGACGGCAGGCAGCTGCCCCAGCAATACTCCCTCTTGTATGACGGTGCCTATAGCGCATGATACCGGCTGCGACCCCATATACGAAAAAGCGGCTATTCCGACAGCTATGTTGCCCGCGTACGAACGCGGCTCCTCCGCCTCTCCTTTCATGTTGCCGCTTAAGGTAAGACGCCCGGCCAAAGAGCCCTTCTTAAGATCCAGAAATTTGGCCAGCTCTAGACCGTCCATATCAGCCCGGCATTCCAAAGCAAAAACAAAATCCTTCAGGTCGCTTATCTCCGCGCGCAGTTTAAAATAAGAATCCCCGCTGCCTGTAAAAAGTTCGGCCCGCGCCTGATTGTCCGCGGGAAAGTTAAAGACCAACCTGGTATCAAGATCGTCGATCCTGCCGGATAAGGACAACTCGCGCACGTCATCAAAAGAAAATCTCCCGCTCATAACAACCGGGCGGCGCCAGAGTTTCCCGGCAAGGCTCTGGACATCCAGGGCTCTTTTGGCGATGACCAGCGCGCTTTGCGCTTCATTAATAAAAGACTTGCTCCCCATACGAAAGACGGCGTTCTTTAAGGATATCCGGGCGAGCGAACCATCCGGGTCAAAACGCCCGTTTTTATAATACAGCTTTTGGCCGACCGAATAATCAGCCTGAACGCTGAAATCGCCGTAACGCAGGACGCCGGCTCCTATCTCATATTCGGCGTCTATTGTCAGGCTGCCCTGCCGGCTGTCAAAGCCCATCTGACCCGAAATATTATCCGATTCCAGGACCCAGGCTTTCAGGATATCATCCAGGTAGTAATCGCGGTACTCGGATAAATGCCGTATCTTAAAACGGGTCCGGCCTTTCAGGGACGAGTCCGTGTGGTCATATTCAAGAGAACCAGCCAGCGATTCACCGGGACCCTTGCGGGCGCTTCGCGCGTTCACGGAAAAATTAAACTCATATACCTCGGCGCGGGGGCGGCTCGCCGTCAACTCCACCTCCGTAAACGTCCTGCGCAAAGAATTGTCCTTTTTAAAAAGATCGGAGTAGGCGACGCTGGACCTCCTGACGCTGACCTTATCGACCAGCAGCTTCCAGCCCCCGGAACCGGCATCCTGGCTCCCGGGATCCATCCCAAACAAGGACATAAAATTCCAGGTCCCCTTTTCATCGCGGTTGATGATTATAGAGGCTCCCGATAAAATGAAACGCCTGATCTCCAGGCGTTTCCACAAAAGCCCCTGTATGCGCAGGTCGATATCGACATCCGGCGCGCGCAAAAAAAGATCCTCTTTTCCCCCGCGGGAAAACAGGATCTCGGCGTCTTTGATGATGAACCCCCGGAAAGGGCTAAAGTATATATCCCTGATCCGCACCTTTACCGGCCCGGAAAGGGAGGTATCCAGATATTTACGCACCTGAGGGATTATTTTTCGGGGAATGATGTAAAGATTTACGGCGCCCCATAAGAAGGCGCAAACGGTGAGCGCGGCAGCAAGAAGCTTGATTATTATTTTGGGCATTTTCTTCTTTATGAACTACGCGGCGATCCCTGATCGCTATTTGAACTTGCCCGATAACGCTTTATACTCCTGCCAGAGTTCAGGAGGAGTATGACTGCCGAATTGATTAAGGAATTTTTCTATATCCTGCAGTTCGTGCTGCCATTGGGATCTGTCGACCTGGAATAATTGGCTTATTTTTTCCTGCGGTATGTCCAAGCCCTCAAGGTTTAGATCCTTCATTTCAGGAATAAGCCCGAGGGGGGTTTCTTTGGCCTCAACGCGCTTATTGACCCGGTCGATTATCCATTTGAGCACCCGGATATTATCTCCGAACCCGGGCCAGATGAACTTTCCGTCCTCATCCGTCCTGAACCAGTTGACCGAATATATCCCGGGCGGGTTGCTTAATCTTTTCCCCAATGCCAGCCAGTGTTTGAAATAATCGCCCATATTGTAACCGCAGAACGGCAGCATCGCCATCGGGTCCCTTCTTAACACCCCTTCTTTATGGACAGCTGCCGCGGTAGTTTCCGAGCCGGTCCTTGCGCCCATGAACACCCCATGCTGCCAGTTAAAGGCCTCGGTGACCAGCGGTATAAGATGCGTCCTGCGGCCGCCTAAAATTATTGCCGATATCGGCACGCCCTTCGGGTTGTCAAATTCCCTGGAAAGAGTGGGGGCATTGTAGATCGATACCGTAAAGCGGGAATTGGGATGCGCGGCCTTGATCCCTTTGTCCGGCCCCCAAGGTTTCCCATGCCAATCAACAATATCAGCCGGTATGGGGCCATCCAGGCCTTCCCACCAGGGTTCGTTAGTTCCGGTATTAAGGGCGGTATTCGTAAAAAGGGTAGGATAAAAGTCCGCGCCTTTGAGGGTACGGATCATGTTGGGATTAGTCTTCATTGATGTGCCCGGAGCGACCCCAAAAAGCCCCGCCTCCGGATTTATGGCGTAAAGCCTCCCGTCCGGGCCGACGTTCATCCAGGCGATATCATCCCCTAAAGTCCAGACCTTGTAACCGGGCAGGGCGGACTCCAGCATGGCCAGGTTGGTCTTCCCGCAGGCTGAAGGCATCGCGGCAGTGACATAGGTGATATTCCCTTTGGGGTCTTCAATGCCGACCACGACCATATGCTCGGCGAGCCAGCCTTCCTGGTATCCCAGCCAGGAGGCGATCCGCAATGAAAAACACTTCTTGCCTAAAAGAGCGTTTCCGCCGAGTCCGGAGCCGATACTCCACACCAGGTGCTCATCCGGAAAATGCATGATATAACGTTTCTCAGGATCAAAATCCCCTACCGAATGTAGCCCCTTTACAAAATTACTGCTGCTGCCGATCTTATCGAT
>JAQTUY010000060.1 GCA_028707105.1 Candidatus Omnitrophota bacterium
CCGTAAAGGCGCCCATTCTTAATAACGAACTCCTGGGAAAAGCCAGGGCTACAAGGTCCAATGGTATAGCGCAAGTCTCGTTAGTCCTTATCCTGTAGGCCCCCTTAGGCAGATCGTACCATCCGTGTTTATCCTGCGCCTCCGCTTTCTTAGGCAGCAGCAAGCGGCCCTGGGGGAGTTTTCTTTCTTTATTGGAGAAATCCAGCGCGCCGGGAGCGTCAAATTCATACACCTGCGCGCAGGTCAAGTCAAAGCCGTTAGGGGTCAATTGCGTATCAAGGTCGATATAGCCGCTTAATAAGCCCTTTTCTTCTATAAGCTTTTTTATTTCCTGCTTATTCAACATTTTTTATCCTTTGGCTTTTATCTTATCGAGAATGTCCGCGGGGATGGCTTGGGGTTTAAAATTGGCGTCAACGCATACCAGGATGGTTTTCCCTTTGGCTACAAGCACGCCATCCTGATTTTTTATCTCACCGTCAAAGTCGAGCCGCACGCCGGAATTATCGCTGACGCAGCTTCTCACGTCCAGGATGTCGCCGTAACGAGCAGGGTATTTATAATCTATCTCCTGGCGGCCGACTACGAATAATACCCCCCGCCGGCTCAGCTCTTTTATGGAATAGCCGGACTGCTCAAAAAATTCGGTGCGGGCCTCTTCCAGGAACGCCAGGTAGTTGGCATAATAAACTACCCCTCCGCAATCGGTCTGATGATAATAGATGCGTATTTTCATGGTTTTATGATATCACAAGGGATAAGTAGGGGCAACAGTTTTCGCCGAAAGGACCTTACGGCATACCCGGCAGGTTCAAACCCGTGACGCTCTTCATTTTATCCGCAGCTACGTCGTGCGAACGCTTAATGGCTTTCTTTAACGCGTCTTTTACCGCGCTTTTTAGTTGTTCCGTTTCTTTTTCCGCCAGGGCGCACTCGATCCGCATATCCTGGATCTCCTGCGAACCGTTCATAGTGATCTTTACCTTCCCGTCAGCGCTTTCCACTTCAAAAACCGCTGCCTCCAGCTGGCGCTTCATCTCCTGGATCTTCTTCTGCATCTCCATCAATGCCTTCATCTTATCAAGCATATGTCTCCTTCCCGCCCATGAGGGCAACACCCGCGCAATATTCGCTACCAAGCGAACAATGGCCCAAAACCTATTTGGGCCAGGTACAAATTAGCGTGAGGTACCACTATGCTAACTTCGCCACTTCGCCACAAGGCGAACACTCACGCAATACAAATTAGCGTGAGGTGCCACTATGCTAACTTTGCCACCCAGATACTAATTTCATATAATAAGATCATCGGGATAGCCAGCAGCGTCATATTAAATATATCCGCTGTCGGGGTGATCACTGCCGCCGCGACAAAGATGGCCGCGACCGCGTATTTATATTTACTCCTCAAAAAAGACGGCTTTAAGACCCTTAACCTGGCTAAAATAAAACTCAAAACCGGCATCTCAAATACCAGGCCGCACCCGAAAATAAGAGTGACTATAAAACCGATATACTGAGCGGCCGAGATCACCGGGACTAATTCGCCTTCGGCAAAACTCAGCAGGAATTTTAAGGCCGGTGGGATCAACACGAAATAAGCAAAACAACAGCCCAGAATAAATGCCAGGAAACAGAAACCCACAAAATGCGCGGCTCCGTTCCTGAACCTCTCTTCAAACGCAGGAGCAATAAATTTCCAGGCCTGGTGTAGTATTACCGGCAGGGAAATAGTGAACCCGCACAAGAAAGCGATACGCATGTATACCAAAAAGGCTTCCTGGGGACTGAAAACCGCCAGCTTTCCGATCAACCCATAGGCGGGCATTTTTAAGACCCTTAAGGCATCGGCGGAGAAAGAAAAACTGATACCGGTAGCTGCCGTTAACGCCACGAGGGCGATGAGGAGCCTTTTTCTAAGTTCACTTAAATGTTCGGCTAAAGTCAGTGGCTGATCCATATAAGTATTAATTAACAGGCTCTGATTTTTAAAAAATGCATGCCCCAGAGGATCTGAGCATGCTTTTCTCGGTATATCAGGCTCGCCGCTATTTTATATTTTATCGTCGGGTTTTTGGGATCCGGCATCCCCGGCGTCGTCTTCCTTCATCGCTTTCTTTAACTCCCTGATCGACTTGCCGAGGGATTTTCCAATTTCAGGCAATTTTGTCGCGCCGAAGACTAAAAGGCAGATTAAAAGAACAAGCAAAAGTTCCGGTAGGCCGATATTGAACATTCTCATTTTATCCTCCAACATATATCCCGCTGTCTGAAATAAGCGAAGCAGCGGGATTAATTCGCGCATATAACTTACGTCGCTAACGCTCCGTAAGTTATGCGCTCATTAATTCTACCACAAGGCGATATCAAGATAAAGCATTTATTTACCGTCCTGATATGGTAAAATAACCCCATGAAGAAACGGGCCGTCTTTGCCATCTTACTGATGGGCTTTACCTCCCTTTTTATCCAGACCCTCCTGATCCGTGAATTTCTGATCAGTTTCTACGGCAATGAATTCATTATCGGCATGATCCTGGCGAATTGGATACTGCTCACGGCGCTTGGCAGCGGGCTGTTCAGCCGCGCTTGCGTAAAGACAACCGGACCGCGGACAACCTACGCCTTACTGCAGATAGCCATAGCCGTATACCTGCCGGCGGCGGTCTTCCTTATCCGTATTGTCAAAAACCTCCTGGGGCTTGCTCCCGGCGAAGGCGCGGGGATAATATCCATATTCTCAAGCTCCCTGCTTATATTACTTCCCCTGGGCCTCATCAGCGGAGCGCAATTCCCTTACCTGTGCCGTATATTATCGGATACCTCAGGGCGACCGCAAAATAGCGGCGCCAGGGTATATATACTGGAAGCTTGCGGATTCATAATAGCCGGGCCGCTGTTTATGATCTTCCTGGCTGCCCGCGCTGATTCCTTCTCAATAGCATTTATGCTGGGGATGCTCAATCTTCTCTGCGCGATACTTCTCATCCAGGAAAAAACTTTAAGTTTAAGAAGCAAATACCTAATGTTCACAGCGGGCTTTTTATTCATTATAAGCGCGTTTGCTTTATCTGGCCCTGCCGGACGCCTGCAGGAAATATCCATAGATCAGCAATACCGCGGGTTAAAAGTCCTTAAATCTGAGAACTCCTCCTACGGCAACTTAACGGTGACCGGGGACGCTTCAGAGTATACATTTTTTAATGACGGTATCCCGGTGATCACGACACCGATGCCGGATATTGCTTATACGCAGGATACGGCCCATTTTGCCATGCTTTCCTGCCCGAGCCCTGAAAATATCCTCTTATTGGGCGGCTGCGCGGGCGGCATAATAAATGAAACACTTAAATATCCGGTTAGAAAGATAACTTACGTGGAACTAGACCCCCTGCTCATAAAGCTCCTTAAAGAATTCCCCACAAATACAACGTTAAGAGAATTTAATGACCCCAGGGTAATGGTCATAAATACCGACGCCTCTATGTTCTTACGTTTTCAGAGCTCTCGGAAGGCCTATGATGTTATTATTTTAAACCTGCCGCTGCCCTCCACCCTGCAATTAAACCGTTTTTATACCGCAGAGTTTTTCCGGGCGGCTGCTTCCTGCCTTAAACCGCAAGGCGTATTGCTATTGAACCTGCCCGGCTCTTTAAGTTATCTCAGCCCCCAGACGCGCGCGCTTAACAGCTGTATTTTAAACACCCTGAGAAACGAATTATCCGTATTCACCATTCCCGGAAACTATAACCTGTACCTGGCGAAAAATGAAGACTTTAAAATAACTCCCCTGATACTGTCGCAGCGCCTTCAGGAAGGCTCTGCGCGCCCGGAGCTCTTTAATGACTCATACTTACAGGAACGGCTGAGCCGGCAATGGCTGATGTTTTTTAATGACTCTCTTAAGGGCTATGAGAACGCCAGGAAAAACCTGGACCTTGCGCCTTCTGCCGTATTTTACAGCTTATCACGGTGGAATTCGGTATTCTCTCCTCAAATACAGGGCATATTCCGGGTATTAGACAAACTTACTTTCAAAAGCCTGCTCATTGCGCAAGCTTTAGCGCTGCTGCTATTATTGATCGCCTCCGCTGCCGGAAGATTCTCCAGGCGTTCTGCGCTCGGGTTCGCGATATCCGCCACGGGTTTTACGGCAATGGCCTTAAATTTGATGATCGTTTACGCTTATCAGGCCTTCTGCGGATATATCTTTACGCATATCGCCCTGTTGAGCGCCTCATTCATGGCGGGATTAGCCTCGGGAGGATGGTTTATCACTGGCCGGCTGGATAAGATCAAAAATAGTTATGCCTCATTCATCAAGATCGAACTGGCGATAGGTCTTTTTTTAGGCCTGGCAATATTAATATTCAATAATCTGGCCGCGCGCGCGATAAGCACGATACCTGTTATCTTATTTACCTTGTCCGTGATCTGCGGATCTCTTGCCGGAATGGAATTCCCGTTAGCCAACAGGATATGGCAAGAGCAAAAAGGCGGCGGCTCCTCTTCCGGTAAACTTTATGCTCTGGACCTGGCCGGGGCATACCTGGCGGCTATTGCGGTATCAGTGGCGCTCGTGCCTGTGGTAGGAATAATAAAAAGCTGCGTATTTTTACTTGTATTAAAGATCATCAGCCTTATCCTGCTGATGATCTAATGCCATACTCCCGCGATCCGGCCCTGACAAAATTTACACTTGCCGTCCACAACATTATTACTCAAGATAGTATAACCGCTGCGCTGGATCACATTTTCTTTACATTGCGGGCAATAGGTATGTTCTGCCGGGTGGCCGGGAACGTTGCCTATATAAACATAATTCAGCCCGCTTTCCCCGGCAACTTGCCAAGCCTGTTCCAGAGTAGCAACGGGCGTAGGTGATAACCCGGTTAATTTATACTGCGGATGGAACCGGGAAAAATGAAGCGGCACGTCCGGGCCCAGGTTATCTTTTATCCAGCCGCACATCTGCCTGATCGCGCCCATATCGTCATTTAAGGTGGGAACAACCAGGTTTGTAATCTCTATCCAGACATTATGTTTCCTGAATATTTTCAGGGTATTCAGGGTCTCATCCAAAAAACCGGCGCAGACATCGGTATAGAATCCCCGGTCAAATCCTTTCAGGTCGATATTGGCTCCATCCAGGTATGGCGCGATATTCTCAGCCGGCTCGGGATTAAAAGAACCGTTCGTATGGCATAAATTCCTTATCCCGTTCGCCCTGGCTTCTTTGGCCGTATCCAGCATATATTCGTAAAATATAACCGGTTCGGTATAAGTATAGGCTATAGCGGGACAGCCCTTACCCCGCGCCTGCGCGGCTGCTTCACCGGCTGATAAAGAATAGCCCTCCACTTCTTCCGGGGCAGACTGTGATATCTGCCAGTTCTGGCAATATTTACAGCGGTAATTACATCCCGCGGTAGCGATAGAAAAAACCGCTATACCCGGTAAAAAGTGGAAAAACGGTTTTTTCTCTATCGGGTCGATGGCGATCGAGCAAGGCCGGCTGTGGACCATAGAATACAACTTACCGCCGCGCGCCTCCCGGACGCGGCAAAAGCCGCGCTGCCCCTCGCTTAAGGTACAGCGCCGCGGGCAAAGTCCGCACTGCACCGTCTGTTCATCTATTTTTTTATAGAAACCGGCTTCATGCAAAAAAGACGCGCCTGCACCTAGCGGGTAAGCCTTCCGCGGCGCCATATTCTCAAGGTAAGAAAAAAGACCCGCTCCCAGACAGAACAAGCAGGTCTTTTTAAAAAAATCTTTTCGCGTGAGTTTCCTGTTAAGAAGGTCGTCGTTCATAAACAGGCTGGTATTTTTACGGCAGGGATTAAAACTCTTTTTCTTTCAGGGAAATGGTCCTTACCTTTACCTTGCCGGTCTCAAGAAAAAACTCGACCGTCCTTCCGAAATTCCCGCCTACGTCTTCGGCCACGATATTGATGCCATGATGATTAAGGATCGACTTTGCCATATCGATATTCCTGTCGCCGACGCTAAAAGGGTTATTCGCATCGATAAAGGTGAACATATGGGCGCCGCCGAATATCTTGGCGACGAGATGGTTCTTATTTATATGCGCGCCCAGCTTGGCCATTTCATCCAGCATGCTGGGAACGACGGAATTGACAAAACGCGCGGGGTTGGTCTTGATCCTGGATTTTTCTATGTCGGGCAGCATGGTATGGGCCATCGCCCCCACTTTCCTCGTGGGATCGTAAATAATAATAGCCAGGCAGGAACCCAGGCCCCGGCTAACCATGACAGCCGGGCTTTTCGCCACTTTGCTTTCCGCCATATTTACTTCAATGATTTCCTGGTCCATGATAGATGATTCCTTGTTATTTTATATAGATATAATATATGAATTCTTATCGCCCCTAGCTGCTCAAGACTCTTTTCACGGCCTCTATAACCCGGGAGGGCTGGAAGGGCTTGGTTACAAAATCTTTAGCGCCGGCTTGTATTGCCTCGACCACCAGGGAATGCTGGCCCATAGCCGAGACCATAATTATCCTTGCCCGCGGGTCGAGCTTAACGATCTCCTTGACCGCTGCGACACCGTCTATTTCTTCCATCTTAGGCATGACGATGTCCATCGTCACAAGGTCGGGTTTTAACTCCTGGTATTTATTTACCGACTCTTTGCCGTTCTCCGCTTCTCCGCATATCTCAAAACCTTCCTTCTTCAGGATATCGGCGAGCATTCTACGCATAAATAAAGCGTCATCAACGATCAATACTCTAACAGCCATCTTACTACCTCCTTTTGCACACGAGGGCATACCCGCGCAACACCAATAAACGCGGGGTATCCCAATAGTATAAGTTGCATTTTGAAAGTAAGCGCGAGCCTTAAAATTACCGCGCGGTCAATTCGTTAATCCCACGGTTTATCTTTTAACACCCGGTAGATCTTATTACGCCTGTCAATACAGGTAAACGCCTTATTATCCCATATATTTTCGATTTTGCCAAGAACTAAATAACCGTGATAATTAAGGGCGTTATAAAAATTGCGCATCAACAGTTCCTGCTGCTGCCGCGTGAAATATATCATCACGTTCCTGCAAAAGATCACATCCATGAATTTCAATATCGGCTCGTTCACCAGATTATGCGGGCTGAACTTCGCCATATTCTTTATCTCGTCGCTGAGCCTGAACATATCATTAGGCAGAGCGGTAAAATATTTTTCAACGAGTTTGGGATCGGCTTCTTTCAAGCTGGCTTTAGGGTATTCGGCTATCTGGGTATTGGCCAGCGACTCCCTGTCTATATCCGTGCCCCAGAGCCGAAGCATGAAATTCTTGATCTCATCCCCCAGCGTTTCTTTCAAAAGTATAGCCAGGGAATATACTTCTTCTCCCGAAGCGCATCCCGCCGACCAGATGCGTATGATCCTCTGGTTGGAAGCCTTCTTTTGTTCGATGATCCCCAGCAGCACATCCTTACGAAAAGCCTCAAAGACATCGGCGTCACGAAAAAACTCCGAAACGTTTATCCCCAGAGTATCCAGAAAGCGGTTATACTCCTCAGGGTCCTTGTCTATTATGTCAATGTATTTGGCGTAATCCTGTATCCTGTTGGCGTACATACGCACGTAAATACGCCGTTTCAGGAAATTCTCGCGGTATGAAGCCAGGTCTATACCCTTGGATCTCTGGATATAGGCAAGGAACTTTTTGAACTCGCCGTTATCTTCCTCTTGTATCGGAAGATTGAATTTATTATATTCCATGCGGCTTATGCGCCATTAATGAGTCGGGTTCTTGCTTACCTGCGCGATGGCCTTGGTGACCTCCCTGAGCACGTCGGCCCTGAACTGGATCTCCACTTCCTGCAGCTTAGTGAACACCCTGCCCTTTTCGGAAACCACGTATTTAGCAGGCAACTTATTTAAAGCGCAGGCCTGCATATCAAAACGGCACTTCTGGCATTTACAGATGTCATTTTTAGTCTTCAGGATATCTTCCAGGGCATCCTGCACGATATATTCCATGTAATTATAGACTTCCATCGCTTATTCCTCCGATTGTAATTACTTACGTCCTTTCTTCAAAAAGGATCTTTACGCGCGAGCCGTCCTTCAAGGGGGTGGTAAATCCTGCCGGCATATCATCGACCAATATCTTGATCGCTTTACCCCTTCCTCTTTGCGGATCGATCTGGATATACCTGAATATCTCCGAAAGAAGGGCATGCGGTTGCTTTACATAATATATCTTGATATCCGCCCCGTCAACAAGAAAATCATCGGGCCCCACCCTCCTGCCGTTCATAAAGATCTGCACCGGTTCGATATTGATGTTGACCTGTTCTCCATCGACGCTGACCGATATCTTGCCGCAAGTCGGCGGAATATCAGCCACGTCCTTGACCCGGTAAAGGACCATCCGGCAAAGGGCGAATTCGACAACATCATCCTGCCTGACTGTCCTGTTCAGATCTGCCGTTTCACCGTTAAGTGTCAGCGAAAAATTACGCGCCGTCATAGCCTGCGGAGCGTCATTAACGGCGAAGATCAGCTGTTTTTCCTGCAGGATATCCAGGTCTACTCCCTTATATTTCAACAGATCCCTTATTTTCAAGGATTCAAGCGCCTGGATAACGGCGCGGTCTGCGACAAGCGCGTCTAAAGATACTTCCTGCTCGTTCATCAGGACCGGCGGATCTATTTTCAGCGCTTCGCCGTTAAGGATGACATCCAAAGATACCTGTTTTACCACATCGCGGATCGCCGCGTGGGCATCCACTCCGTCTACAGCTTCCTCAAAAGTAATACTGTCGCCGCGCGTTATCTTATTCGACAAAGAAGACACCGGCTCGCCGTTTAAAGCCAC
>JAQTUY010000061.1 GCA_028707105.1 Candidatus Omnitrophota bacterium
ATGGGGATAGTTTTCCTGGCGTGATAAATATCGGTAAGCTTATCCAGCCGTTCATCGGGCAGGTTTTTCTTGCCCTGGGGGAATTGATCAAGTCCTATAACCGCTATTTTCATTGTTCTTCGGGTTTCTTGCTCGCCTGGTATTTACTGATGATTACGGAAGCGTTTTTGGAAGGCAGCTCTTCGTAATGCGAGAATTTCATGGTATAACTTCCGCGCCCTCCGGTAATAGAGCGCAGGTCATTGGCGTATTTGAACATTTCTGTCTGCGGGACCTGGGCTTTGACTACCTGGCATTTGCCTTTGGTGTCCATTCCCATGATCCTGCCCCGCCGTGAATTCAGGTCCCCGGATATCTGGCCTAAATAGTCTTCCGGAATAGCTATTTCCACGTCCATTATCGGTTCAAGCAGGGCCGGGCCGGCTTCCATCGCGGCTTTTTTTAAAGCCATGCCGCCGGCGATCTGAAAAGCCATATCTGAAGAATCTACGTCATGATAGGAGCCGTCGACCAGGGTAACGCGGATATTGACCAGCGGAAATCCGGCGATAACCCCTTCAAGGCAGGCATGGGTTACGCCTTTTTCAACCGAGGGGATAAAGTTCCTCGGGATGGCCCCGCCGACTATCTTATCTACAAATTCCATGTCTTTGCCGTTCTCTGCCTTGTGTATAGGGGAGACTTCAAGCCAAACATCCCCGTATTGGCCCCGGCCTCCGGACTGGCGTTTGAATTTTCCCTGGACCTTGGCGGTTTTAGTGATGGTTTCTTTATAGGAGACTTTAGGCACGCCTACCTCTACTTCCACGTTGAATCTCTTTTTCAGGCGCGCCACCATTACATCCAGGTGCAGATCTCCCAGCCCTGAAATTATCATTTCATGGGTCGCCGCGTCCCGGGTTATGGTAAAAGTGGGGTCTTCCATAGCCAGCTTTGAAAGCGCTGTTGATATCTTCTCTTCATCTTGGCGGGTCTTAGGCTTGACCGAGCTGGATATGGCAACTTCGGGAAACACTATCGGTTCAAAGAAAAAATGTTCTTTTTCATCCGCAAAAATGGAATCCGAGGTCTTGGTTTCTTTAAGCTTAGCGATGGCCACGATATCGCCGCAGGAGGCCGATTCTACCCCTATCTGCTCTTTTCCCTGAACCATGAATATCTGGCCGATACGTTCTTTAGTCCTTTTATTAGCGTTGTAAAAGCCGGTATTGGATTGTAATTTTCCGGAAAAGATACGCAGGCAGGTAAGCTGGCCCACGTATGGGTCGACGATACTTTTGAATACGAACGCCGCCAGCGGCGCGCTTTCGCTGAGGCTTAATTCCTTTTGTTCACCCGGAGTCCGCTGGTCTTTTAAGATGACCTTCGCGTGTTCAGCCGGAGTAGCCCCGTATTTGATCACGGTATCAAGCAGTTCTTTAACGCCTACGTTATTAAGCCCGCTTCCGGATATTACCGGGAAGACCTTGGCGTATTCGACTGCCTGGTGCAATCCTTGCTTTATTTCTTCTTCAGTAAGTTTTTCCCCGGCCAGGTATTTTTCCAGCAATTTGTCGTCATTTTCGGCGACCGCTTCTATTAACTCGGGGTCATCCAGCGATTTAATTATAATGGCATGCTTGGAAAGGCTGGATTTGATGTCTGAGAGCGCTTTGTCCAGGTCCGCGCCTTCCTTATCCATTTTATTTATAAAGATTATGCGCGGGATCTGTGATTCTTCCAGCAGGTCCCAGACTTTTTCCGTCCCCACCTCCACGCCGTTTACGGCATCGACGACTATGACGGCATTGTCCACCGCGCGCGCCGAACTTATTACTTCCCCGTAGAAGTCCAGGTAGCCGGGCGCGTCGATCATTTGAACGCGGGTTCCCTGGTAATTACAGAAAAGCATGCTTGCGTTGATGGAGATCTTTCTTTCTATTTCGTCGCTGCTGTAATCGCTGACGGTCGTGCCTTCCAGGACCACGCCTTTACGGCTGGTGGCGCCGCAAAGAGACAGCAGGCTTTCGGCAAGTGTGGTTTTTCCGGATTGTGCGTGTCCCGCAAGGAGAAAATTTATTTTTGCTGGGTTACCCATATCCTAAAAGATTGGTTGAAACGTTAACCGAAGGAATTCATTATACAAAATAAATAACCAGGGGTCAATAAATATTTAATGAGGCCGCAACTTACGGAACGAGCAAAGCGAGTGAACGTAAGTTGCATGGCCGAATTAATCCCCCTTTGAGCTCTTTTCTTGTCAAAAAGGGGGATAGGTTGTTACACAACCCTTCCCCCTTTGAGCTCTTTTCTTGTTAAAAAGGAGGATTTGCGGCCGACGCGGCAAGGCTTTATTAGAATACGTATTGAATATTGGCGTTGGTTAGCCAGTATTTGTTGACTATCCGCTCGGTTATAGGATCGGTATAGGCAACATAGACCCCGTTTTGATACCATCGCTGCGTGGTGGAACCGCCGGCATAGATCTTTACGTATGAAGTGCCGACGCTCAGTTTCCAGTCAGGCCAGAATTGCCATCCTCCTTCAAATCCGAACAGGTAGGCATGTCCCGTACTGTGGCCTTCGGATACTTTGATCAGATTCGTCGGGTTATTGACGGGATAAAGGTGCCTGTCGGTATCTTTCACGTTCACCCAGCAGGAATAATCAAAATGCGTCACTAATGAAAATTTATTCCAGATCATTTCGCTGCCTAATCCGAAATACGGCAGGCGGTATTTTACGGCATAGTCTCCCCACTTAAGGTGGTCGTTATCAAGGTAGGACATATCGTAGAATCCGGGTGCGTAAGGGCCATAGCCGACCTGGTTTACGCTGAGAACGGAAAATTCGAATTTCTGGTAGCGGAAGCCCACTCTTGGAGCGATAGCGATGTTATTGGTCAGCCAGAAGTTGTAAGTCCCGGTTACGTCCACGATATTGGCGTGGTTTACCTGCGTATCTGTTTCTGAGTAGATGTCTTTCCCCGGGTGGTTCCAAGCCCAGGGCGCCGGAGCGCCGGTCTGGTCCTCAATGTATCCTACGTCATTCTCTATCCAGTCGGAATCCTGCATATGACCGGAGCCTTCCGACATCCTGGTCTGCCATTGCAGGTCTAAACCGCATAACTTGCGGGGATCTTCATCGGAGCTCTTGGCGGTCCTGTAATTCAGGCTGCCGGTTATGCCGATCATGCTGTTCCTTAAAGGGAAAAGCAATTCACTTTCTCCGTGTCCGCCCTGAGCCCAGGGGGTGTCAAAACTGATACGGTACATGCTAAACCCGTTTATATATCCGCTTTTGGCCCCAAATGAACCGTAAGTCCTCTCTCCCAGGAGTTCTTTTAGTTTCTCGCCCAGCGCGTTTTGGGTTTTTTTATCGGGAGGAGGAAGTTTGACTTTAGGTTCGGGGAGTTGTTCAAGGTTGGTGTAGCGCCATTCATCGGCAAGGTTAGGGGTTCCTTCCAGGGCGCTCGTTTCCAGCGCGTTGGTCATCGCTTCTTGAGCCGCCGCGTCTGCCTGCGAAGTAATATCTTCCGTAACCTGGTAACTTTGCGCTGCCGCCTGGTAATCTTCCTCTGCGCAAATAAGGGTGTCTTCCATCGAATACCCGGCGTCACTTTCCGCGTTGACTATTTCATATTCGTATTGGCCCTGGTTTGCCCTGGAGGAATACTCCGCCGCCGATTCCATCATTGCCAGCGAGCGGCCTATTTCGTTATCCCTTTCAACTTCAAAATCGTAACCCTCCTGAGCGCAAGCTGTCAGAGGCAGGAATATGCCGATGATCAGCAATATCTTTATCTTCACCTGCAGCCCTCCTTTTGGAGTGTCAAGGACGCGATCTATTCCAAATAGGTATAGATCTTGCCTCTGTAGTTACGCAGGACATATTTGCCTTTAGCCTGGGAGAGAACGTAATTCGGCCCCACAGGTATTTTTCCGCCTCCTCCCGGACCGTCAATGACATAGGTCGGAACGGCATATCCGGAAGTATGGCCGCGCAGCTTCTCGATGATATTGATCCCTGTGGCAACAGGCGTGCGGAAATGCGCCGTTCCTTTTACGGGATCGCATTGATAGATATAATAAGGCCTGACCCGGATCTTTAAGAGTTCCTGCATCATTTTTTTCATGATATAGGGCCGGTCATTAATGCCTTTTAAGAGCACGCTCTGGCTTCCCAGCGGGATCCCTCCCTCTACCAGCATATCGCAGGCTATCTTGCAGCGGCGGGTGATCTCTTTAGGATGATTAAAATGTATGCTGATGAAGATAGGAGAGTATTTTTTCAGCATCGCTACTAATTGGGGGGTGATTCTTTGAGGCAAGTTTACCGGGACCCTGCTGCCGATCCTTAAGAATTCCACATGGGATATGGCGCGGATCCTTTGGACCAGACTTTCCAGTATATCGTCTTCGAGCATCAATGGGTCGCCGCCGGAAATAAGGACGTCGCGGATCTTCCGGTTCGATTTAATGTATTCGATGGCCGCGTCAAATTTGTCTTTAGTGTCTACTTCTTTTGAGTTTTCTTTTTTGTCGCCGACCAGCCTTCTTCGGGTGCAATGGCGGCAATACATGGCGCATTGCTCGGTTGAAAGCACCAGGACCCTGTCCGGGTAGCGATGTACAAGGTGCGGCGCGGGAGAATCCCTGTCTTCGGCGCAGGGGTCGGTCATTTCATGCGGGCCGATAGTCTGCTCCAGGATCGACGGCACTGCCTGTCGGCGCAGCGGGCAGGCAGGATCATCCGTATCCATCAACGTCGCCCAGTAAGGAGTGATCGCCATCATCATTTTACCGCTGGCGCGCTCTATCCCTTTTTCTTCGTCCGGGGTAAGGTTGATGATCTTGGAAAGGACTTCTCTGGTGCAGATCCTGTTCTTGACCTGCCAGTGCCAGTCTTCCCATTCAAGCGGGTTTACGTCTTTATAGATGCTTACCTGTTGGTAATCTTTGATCTCTCTTTTTCCGATATAGCTAATGACTGGAGCCTGTTCTTGTTTTGCCTGCTGGTCTTCGCTAACTATGGGGTTGGCGTTATTCAACTGGCTATTCTCCTTTCCGAGGCATTGAGTAATATCGCCTCAATTAAGTCGGGATAATCTAATCCCGCGGCTCGCGCCATTTTCGGGAAAATAGATTCTATCGGGTCTAGTCCGGGTAACGGGTTAACTTCCAGCACGTACGGTTTTCCGTCGTGATCCAGCCTTATGTCGGTGCGCGAAATATCGCGGCATCCAAGGGCGCGATGCGCCCTGACCGCCAGCGTCTCGATCTCCTTCTTGGCGTTATGATCCAGCCTCGCGGGGCAGTGAAAAGTCGGGGTCAGTCCTAGGTCGCAATTTCCCTGGAATTCCTTCATCCGCCAGGAGTAGAAGTATTCCCCGCTTTTCTTACAGGAGGAAAAATCGATCTCCAGTATCGGCAGTATGGTGATCTTGCCGTTTTCCAGTATTCCCACGGTCACTTCTTTGCCGTCGATGAACTCCTCGGCCAGCGCTTCGCAGCGGTAATCGTCTATGACGCGCCTGATCTCTGCGTAAAGCTCATTTTCATTGCCGACCACGCTGGACTTGCGGATGCCTTTAGATGATCCTTCGCAATTAGGCTTGACTATAAGGGGGAATTTCAGGCTGGTCTTCAGCGCCTCGGTCCCTTTTTGGAATAACTGGAATTCCGGAGTGGGTATGTTCTCATACTTAAGTATTTTTTTGGTTGTAGCTTTATTCATGGCCAGAGCTAATGACAAATGGCTTGAACCCGTATGCGGGATATTCAACAGGCTTAAAAGCGCCGGGATCTCGGATTCACGGCAGCTCGAACGCGTGCCTTCCGCGATATTAAAAACAAAGTCTACGCTGTGCTTTTTGAAATATGTGAGCAGGTTCGTGCTGGTTACCTCAAGTAAGGCCACATTATGTCCTCTTATTTCCAGCGCTCCTTTTATCGCGTCGATGGTCTCGGGGGCGTCGTATTCCGAACAAAAATCAGCCGGCCTTCCTTCTTCGTTCCTTTTTAAGTTATAAGCCAGGGTGATCTTCATTTTAGCTTAGTTTGTGCCTTTTAAGGGCGGCATTGATGATTTTGGCGATGATATCGTTATATGAGATCCCCAGGTAATTGGCGATGAACATAAAAACGTCTTCAGTTGAAAGCGACGGCAGGGGGTTTATTTCCAGCACGTAAGGGTTACCTTGCTTATCGACCCTGAAATCCACCCTGCCGAAATCGCGGCACTCGACCGCTTTATAGGTGCGCACAGCCAGGTCCATTAATTTTTTGTTGAGCTTATCGTCTATCTGCGCCGGGCAGACATATCCGGCCCGGTCCGAGCTTATACGGTTAAAGGTGTAAAAAAGGTCTCCCAGGTTAAGTTCTCCGTCGATCTTGACCTGGACGGGCGGCATTGCTTCTACCGGGTTATTGCCAATCAGGGCGACCGTAAATTCTTGTCCGGAGATGAACTCTTCGATCAGCGCGGGCTGGCGGTAGGTATTGGTGATATAATCTATCTGTTCCTTTAGTTCTTTAGTATTCTCCACTTTTGATTTTTCGCTTAAGCCTTTGGATGAACCCTCAAAACGCGGCTTGACTATCATCGGGAAGCGCATGTGGTCGACATTAATGGTTTCGTCGGTTTCCTTGGCTTCAAAAAACTTTGGAGTCGGGATCCCTTCATAGAGAAGGATCTTTTTGGTGAGTATTTTATCCAGGGTTATCCCCAGGGTCAGTCCGTCCGCTCCCACGAATGGGACATTCGCCACCTCCAGAAGTATCGGGACTTGGGATTCCCTGTTCCGGCCGACCAGGCCTTCCGAAATGTTGAATACAATGTCCACGCCCAGGCTGTGGATATTGTCAAGCAGGTTATTCACGTTGCCGATTTTCTTTACGGTATAACCTAATGAGGCGATAGAATCAGCGATCACTTCGACGGTGGAAGGATGGTCGAATTCGGCGTTCATGTCATCGGGATCGCCTTCTTTAAATTGATAATCCGTTTTTAAGTCGTAAGTCAGTCCTACGGTTTTCATATTTTTTGGTGTTTTAATTTAACTTTTTATGTCCAGTTTAAGTTTCTTCGCAAGAACGCGCGTTTTTACCGCTCTTGCCCCGGGGAGCACAAAAAATAAGGGCCCCTGTTCTTTTGAGCCCTCTTATAGATCCTTAAATTTTTTCAATCGTCTTTTAAACCCCCATAAAGCTCTTAACCGCTATTGTTTTTGATACTTAAGTTATTTTATTTTTATCATAACATTGATTTAATGTCAAGAAATTTTTAAAAAAATCGTCCACAAGGACGACACCAACGCAATTCCGCATAAGCGTTGGGTGCTAAGCCACAAGGCAGCCCGCTACTTAAATTCGATATCTCCCCAGCAAGCCATATTATTATTTATTATTACAATGATGCCAGATACTCCCCTTATTTTTCTTGCCCGTTGTATGGCTTTGGCGGTATCTGCCTTGCACCGTACGAGATTGGCGCAAGCGGTAGCGGCGGCATCGGCTAAAATGGCGTTCCTGGCTATTATGACCAGAGCGTCCGCCTTTCCGAAGCTTAAGGAATGCCCGACCGTACCCGACGAGGCGCATATTCCCAGGCCGCGCGCCTGCGGTTTTATCTTTAAAAACAGTTTATTGTTAAAAGCGCTTGATCTTCCGGCATAAATACCGACATAGCGGATCTTTTTTGTCCTTAAGAAGATATCGCCGCCGTTCTCTATTATTACTTCTTTTAAGCCTTCTTTAAGCAGGTATCGGCCCAGGTATTGCGCTATAGCTCCGGCAACCGCCGCCATCGGCCCGACATTCGTTTTGAAAGCCGCCTGCGCCATTGATCTTATTATCGGTTTGGCGCTTAATTCTACGGGAACAGGTTTTAAAGAAACCAGGAACCTGTTGTCTTTCTGGATGTAGCTTTCGATGTCGCCGCGCAGCCGGCGTATCCTGGCCTTGAGAGCCGTTTGGTCCGGCGGCTTATCGCTCAAGATCTGGAGGTCGGTTTCCCGGATGGATAGTGTCGTATGGATGAGGTCTTTTTCCTTGGCCCAATTGCGGTAGGTTCTTTTTTGAAAGGCACGGTTTTTCATTTATCTAACATATGCGGGGCAGGGGTTCGGATATGAGCATGTCGATGAAGCGCTCTCCTCCGGCAAGGGTGTTTAAGACCACTCTTTTTTTGAACTTCGCGGTAAAACTCCCGATGATCCTGGCGTTTTTTCCCAGCGGATGATCTTTTAAAAGTCTTAACAGGCGCGCGGATCCGCTTTTTTTGACGACTATCAGCGCCTTGCCTTCGTTAGCTATATACAGGGGGTCGATCCCCAATAACTCACAGGCGGCCCTGACTTTTCCGGAAACCGGTATTTCTTTTTCTTCCAGGGTGACGCCGAGGCCGGCAGCCTCCGCGATCTCGTTTAAAGTAGTCGCCAGTCCTCCCCTTGTGGGGTCGCGCATAAATCTTACCGACGCGACCTTTGAAACGGCCGGCAGGAGCATCCCGGCAAGGGAGGCGCAGTCGCTTTTTACGTTAAAGTCAAGTTCGCCGCCCCTTCGTCCCAAAAGAACGGCTAATCCGTGTTCGGCGATATTCCCGGTAATGATTATCGCGTCGCCGGGCTCTATTGAGCTTGGCGTAAGGTCGCGGCCTTTTAAGACATAGCCGATCCCCGAGGTGTTGATGAATATTTTATCGCAGGCGCCCTTTTCTACTACCTTGATATCTCCGGTAGCCACCTTCACCTTTTCTTTTTTACAGGCCAGGGTGATGGAATCAAGTATTCTTTCCAGGACGCTAAGTTCCAG
>JAQTUY010000062.1 GCA_028707105.1 Candidatus Omnitrophota bacterium
ACCCATACCCGATAAGATGCACTTCATAAAATATCCTTCCCCCAACGCGCTTTTTTGGATTTTCATATCCTGCTCACCTGCCCTTTTCTTCCGCACCCAGCACACGCCACAGATCGTGCAACTGGCGTCTATAGTGATAACCGCATTTATTGACATTTTCAAATCGGAGCGCAAGCAGCGTCCCGGTTATGATCGTTATTAAAGAAATGACGACGTCATCCACATTTATATTTAAGGGGAGCTCGCAGTTCTTGCGCGCTCCGATAATACAACCTTTTAGCCATTGATCCAGGATCACTGAAGGCGCTTCTTCAATACCCGAGCAATCAGGAAAAAACAGTTTCTTTTCAATTCCGGAAAGGGAAATGTCCTTAGGCCTTACTCCCTGGGCTATTAAGACCGAAAGGATCTGATACGCCAGGTTGCTGCTGCTCCATTCAACGGATAACTGTTTGAATACAGAATCAATGATATCCAGATACCTGCCCGCCGGAACCTCGTTCTTGGCCTTCCAGATCATTTTCGAGGTCATCAAATGCAGATAAGAGCTGATAACATCGATCTTCTCGGGGAAATAATTAAAAAATGTGCCTTGCGCGACCTCAGCGTCTCGGCACACCTCCCTGATAGAGATATCATCAAAGCTCTTGCGCTTCAGGCGCTCCATAAAGGCGTTTATTATGGCGATCTTGGTGCGGGCGCTTTTCTTCTCCCGTAACGAATATTCCCTTACCATTTCTCCTCCCTGACAAATTTATAGCTTACATCAAAATTGTAGCACACTATAATTATTTTGTCAAGAGTTCTACCCCTGCGTGATGCATTATATATTATTCGTAGCGGAGTGCTTCTATCGGGTTAAGGCGGGCGGCCTGTTTTGCCGGCCAGAGGCCGAATACCACTCCTACCACCAGTGAAAAGACCGTGGCAAGAAGCACTGAAGAAAGAGATACCCTGACCGTCCATTTTGCCACCATGGTGATCAAAACGGCCACGCCGCTGCCTAACGCGACGCCGGCCAGCCCTCCGATAAAAGACATCAACACCGCCTCTATAAGAAATTGCACCATAATATCCTTGTTGTTAGCTCCTATCGCCTTGCGCAAGCCTATCTCCCGCGTGCGCTCGGTCACCGAAACAAGCATAATATTCATAATACCTATCCCTCCGACCAAAAGGGAGATCGCCGCGATAGCCCCTAACAATAATGACATTGTCTTAGTCGTGGCTGTAAGCGTCTTTTTGATGTCGGACATGTTAAAAATATTAAAGGAATCTTTTTGCTCATTAGTAATAAGCCGGTGCTGCTTTATAATGGCTCCGCTAACCGCCTCTTGAGCGGGTTCAGTCATATCCGCGCTTTTAGCTTCCACATATATGGAATCAATGTATTGTTTACCGAAGATCCTGTACATCGCGGTGGTAATCGGAATAAGCGCCGTATCATCCTGATCCTGAGGCCCGGTCGTACCCTTAGCAGGCAATATCCCGATAACCTTGAAATTTATGAGATTTATTTTCACGGTCTCGCCTACGGGGTTGGCCTTGCCAAAAAGCTCCTTCACGACAGTCGTGCCCAACAGCGCCACCTTATCCCTTAACCTTACCTCATCATTGGAAAAAAACCTGCCCACGGTCGGAGAGGCTGAACGCAGCTGCTCATATTCAACGCTCACGCCTTCAACCCGGGTATTCCAGTTCTTATTCTTATAGACTATCTGCGCCCTGGATGTCACCGAAGGGCTGACCCTCTTTACGTAGCCGCTAAGTTTTTCAATGACTTCCACATCCTGGAAAGTAAAACGCGTAGTCGTCCCCGACTCCATAGATACTCCCATTGACCGGGGAGCGCCTGCCCGGATAACAAGCAGATTAGACCCCAATGAAGCTAATTGTTTTTCAATTGATTCTTTGGCGCCCTGGCCGATGGCGAGCATGGCGATGACCGCGGCTACTCCGATCAGTATCCCCAGTATGGATAAGAACGCGCGCAGCTTGTGCGAAAGCATGGCGAAGACGGCCTGACGCAGATAATCCAGGAATTCCATTCCGCCTTTCATGGCAGTATCCGACCTTGATATGATCTTTTTTATTGTATCTTCCGGTATGGTATTTTTAGCGGGTTTTTCCCGGCCGGCAGCTGTCTTATCCGAGATGATCTGCCCGTCGCGCATCAAGATGATACGCCGCGCGTGAGCGGCGATCTCGCTTTCATGAGTGACAATAATGACAGTCTTGCCTTTCTGGTTAAGCTTTTTTAATATGGCGATTATCTCTTCCTTGCTTTTGGAATCCAGGTTACCCGTAGGCTCATCGGCAAAGATCACCGGAGGGTCATTGACCAGGGACCTGGCGATAGCCACCCTCTGCTGCTGGCCGCCGGACATTTCATTGGGCCTGTGCAGCATCCTATCCTTAAGGCCGACCTCTTCTATCTCTTTTACAGCCCTCTCCTTTAAATGCCTTTTGCCGGCATAGATCAGAGGGAGCTCGGCATTTTCCAGGGCGGTCATCCGCGGCAATAAATGAAACTGCTGGAAAACAAAACCGACCATCTGGTTCCTTACAAGAGCCAGATCCCTGTCCGAAAGCTTCGTTACATCCTCCCCTCCTAATGAATACTCTCCGGAATCCGGCCTGTCCAGCAGCCCTAATACATGCATCAGGGTAGACTTGCCTGAGCCGGAAGGCCCCATAATAGCCATAAACTCTCCGGAGGAGACCTCCAAAGATACGTCCCGCAAGGCCTCGACCTTGACATCGCCCATCTGGTAAGTCTTATATAAATTTTTTACCTTTATCATTTATTTTGAAGTAGACCTGTTTTTTCTCATGCTGGGCATCTTAGGCATAAACGGGTTGCTGCTTTCGGCGCTATTCCCGACGCCGGGAAGGATGTATTCTTTTGTAGTAACTATTATCGTATCTTTAGGACTTATCCCGGAGACAACTTCATAATTTTTATCGTCAGTGACGCCCAGTTTCACGACGCGCTTAATAGGCGCCTGGCTTCCTTCCTGCTTCAACAAAACGTAGCTTTCGTCGTCCTGTTTATACACTGCCTC
This sequence comes from Candidatus Omnitrophota bacterium, assembly GCA_028707105.1. The sequence goes on from JAQTUY010000062.1 coordinate 3,066, forward strand.
AACCGGGACAAGCAGGGCGTCATCTTTAGCCACTACCTGAAAATCCACGGTAGCGTTCATCCCCGAACGGAAAAACTCCGGGGCCTTCTCAGGAACAAGGTCGACTTTATATATAGTCACATTATTTACGGTCTCCGATTCATAATAGATATGCCCGACAACAGCGTTGATCCTGACATCCGCATACGCGTCAAGGCTGACGACCGCTTTCTGGCCCAGCTTGATCTTGCCGATATCGGTTTCGTCTACCTGGGCGCGGACAATAAGCTGGTCCGAAAGCACTAATATGGCGTCGGACGTGGCGACAGTCTGTCCCGGCTGGGTAGTGGCCACAATGACCTCTCCGTCGATCGGAGAGATCAAAGGTATAGCCTTATAAACATCTTCCCAGTACTTGAGTTTCTCCTCCCCCTGCCCGCGCGCGGCATCCAGCAGGGCGGCGCGCTCGGTCGAACTCATCCAGGCTAAAGTCTGGCCGGCCTTGACTATTTCACCTTCCCTGACCTGGATACTTTCCACCCGGCCGCTCACCGGAGGCATTATCTCCAACCTGTTCTTGGGCAAAACGGTGCCGGTAGTGGAAATAATATTCTCGATGCTTCCTTTAAAAGGAGTTATTTCTTGGACTATTTCGCCGTTACTTTTTACGGGCTTCATCTTGATATACAGGAATGCCGCCCCGGCGCAGACGATCAGAAGTATAAAAATTATCTTAAGTTTTTTATTGCGCATATTCTAATGTTTCTCCTTTCGCCTTGATCCAGCTTGCTTCGCTGAGCAAAGCGTTCGCCTGCGCCCCAAGGTAAGATTTCTTAGCCGATACCAGGTCGTTCTCAATGATGATCCAATTGTCAAAAGTAATGAAACCCGTCGAAAATTGCGCTTGGGCTATATTCGAACGCTCTTCGCAGGCGGTCAGCGATTTATATTCAACGCCCACGGTCTCAATGGCATCCTGCAGGGCAGCCCAGGATTGTTCCAGCGTAACGACGATACTATCTTTGGCGCTTCTTTCATCGGCCACGGCCTGATTATAAACAGCCTGCGCTTTAGAGACTTGGGCGATCTTCTTACCGCCTTCAAATATCGGCAGCGTCAAACCTAATCCCAGGCTCCATTGATTGCCGTTGGGAGCCCACGCCTCGCCGCTTTTTCCTGCGCTGGCCTGGCCTGAAAGCTGCGGGGCGAATTCGGCGTAAGCCGACCTTATACTAAAGGCGGCGGCGTTTTTTTTGGCGGCGGCCTCCAATAAAGAAGGATGGGTCTTGGCTAATGCCTCGAAATCCGGCTTGCTATTTACGGGATCTTTGACGGTAAAGTCGGCCTTTACGGACATCGGCTTAAATTCAGCACAGCCCATCTCCTTGGCCAGCTCTCTCTGGTATAATTCCCGATTCCTTTTGGCCTGGGCCAGCTCAAATTCAGCCTGGGCCAGGTTCGCCTCAGCCGTAAGCAGCGCGCCCTTATGTTCAAAGCCCGAATAGTAACGCAGGGTAATAAGCTCCAGGTTATCCCGGCGTATCCTGATGATATCTTCAGCGACACCTATCAACTCCTGGTTTTTGAGCAGGTTGACAAAGGCGCCGCGCAGGTTCAACCTGATGACTGAAGAAGCAAACCTGTAATTCTGCCGGGCCGCTTTTATATTCTCAGAGGCGGCTTTCACGTCATCAAAGGTCTTGAAGCCGTCAAAAATAAGCTGGCTGCCGGTTATCCCGTAAGAATAGGAATCTTTGGTAGTGCTGCTTCCTGAACCGCTGCCGCTGGTCTTGGACGTGGAGGCATCCACGCTTGCGTTTACCTGCGGATAGAGCGCGCTCGCAGTTATGGATTTACCGGCCTGCTGTTCCTTAACGCTCTCCTCGGCAGAAATAAGATCGGGATTATTCTGCCTGGCTTGAGCAAGGCAATCCTGCCAGGTAAGCGCTTCTTCAGCCGCCGCCTGGCGCAGGCATAAACATAAAGAGAACAATATAAACAGGTAAATACTCTTCTTCATGATTAAATATCCAGCTTGCCCTTATTGATGTTCGCCAGCATCTTGGTCATATGGCTTAAAAATCCGTTGAACTGCTCTCCGGGAATAAGGTTTATGAATTCCTTATCCTTGGTAAACACGATTAGCTTATCTCCGGCTTTGATGCCGAAGGCCTCTCTGACGTCTGCCGGTATGACCACCTGTCCGCGCGCGCCCACAGTAACCGCGCCGTGCATCTTGGGTCCGTGAAATTTAGTCATTTTGGACTCTCCTTGTTATTGAAGTTTTAAAAAAGTACGTATTATATGCTTTGTACGTTTTGTATGCTTTATATGAAAATTGTACACTAAGATATAAATTTTGTCAAATTCTTTTTAGGTTACAACAGGCAAATTTTAATATATAATATATAGGTGCGTTATCTCTTAACACTGCTTAAAGAAAGGCAATCTTGATGAAAAAAGTATCTCTTATCGACCTCAAAGCCGATCACAAAGGGAAGGTTTTGGAAATATCAGGCGGAACGAACCTGCAGGACAGATTGATGAACCTGGGCGTGTATAAAGGCAGGGAGATCACCAAGCTCAGCCACATCGGCCTCAGGGGCCCGGTGATGATCAAGATCGGCAGGAGTATTTTGGCCTTAGGCCATGGAGTGGCGGCAAAAATAATCGTCGAGGCATAATGATAAAAAAGATCTATTTAATCGGCAATCCCAATGTCGGCAAAAGCGTGGTCTTTTCGCGTCTTACCGGCGTTCAGGTGATATCCTCTAATTACCCCGGGACGACTGTAGAGATCTCCAAAGGGTATTTATTGATCGGGGATGAAAAGATCGAGGTCGTGGACCTGCCCGGGACTTACTCGCTGGAGGCGACCTCAAAAGCGGAAGAAGTGGCGGTATCCCTGCTGAAAGAACATCCTAAGGATGAGATCGCGGTGATCAATATCCTGGATTCCACCAACCTGGAGAGAAACCTGCTTCTGACATTACAACTGATCGAAGAAGGCTATCCTTCTATCATCTGCCTGAACATGTGCGACGATGCCAGCCATAAAGGGGTCAGCCTGAATATCCCAAAGCTTGAAGAGATCCTGGGTGTTCCGGTGATCGCCACCTGCGCGGTAACCGGCATGGGGATCAAATTGCTGATCGGAAGGTTAAAAGAAGCGGCGAGCGCGGTGCGCGGCAGGCTGAGCACCGAAGAACGCTGGATCGAGATCGGCAAGATCATCGACCAGGTCCAGCGCCTGGAGCACCGGCATCACAATATCCGGGAAAGGCTGGAAGACGCCTCCGTCCAGCCCATATCCGGGTTGATCATGGCGACGGCGGTGATTTATTCTTCATTTAAAATAGTGCGTTTTATCGGCGAATCGATAATCGCGAAGATAACCGATCCCTTGTTCACGCAAGTATACCAGCCATTACTGGAAAAACTGACCGTTAATTTGCAGGAAAAAGGATTCTGGTTCCACCTGCTTATCGGCGACCTGATCAACGGAAGCATAGATTTTAAACAATCCCTGGGGGTATTAACTACCGCTCCCTACATCGCTATCGGAATGGTCCTGCCCTATATCATAGCTTTTTATTTTATTTTAAGCCTCCTGGAAGATATCGGGTATTTACCAAGGCTGGCTATACTGCTGGACAATCTTCTGCACCGGCTGGGCCTGCACGGCTACGCGATCATTCCGGTACTCTTAGGTTTTGGATGTAATGTCCCGGGGATACTGGCCACGAGAGTACTGGAGTCAAAACGGGAAAGGTTTATCGCTTCGACCGTGATCTCTATCGGGATCCCTTGCGTCCCGCTCCAGGCAATGATCTTCGGCCTGCTCGGAGCATTCGGAGGATTTTATGTGGGCGGAGTTTACGCGGTATTATTCATTTTGATCCTGGTGCTGGGAATAATTCTTAACAGCACGCTAAAAGGCTATAGCCCGGAATTCTTACTGGAGATACCGCCTTACAGGTTCCCCCCTTTGCAGATACTGGGACAAAAGCTGCTTTTCCGCATTAAAGGCTTCCTGGTCGAAGCCCTCCCGATCGTCCTGATCGGCGTTTTAGCCATCAATATCCTGTTGTATTTGAGATTATTTGATATAATAACCGGTATCTTTGCCCCCCTGATCCAGGGGATATTCGGCCTGCCCAAAGAAGCTATAGTAGCCCTGGTTATCGGATTCCTGAGAAAAGACGTGGCGGTAGGCATGCTGATGCCTTTGGGGCTTACGGCTAAACAGCTCTTTATCGCAGCCACATTACTGGCGATCTCTTTTCCCTGTGTCGCCACATTTATTATCCTGTGGAAAGAACTGGGCTTTAAAAGCCTGCTGAAATTAATTCTTATTATGCTATCTATCAGCATTATTGTGGGCGCCGCTCTTAATTTTATAGTATTGCGTTAACTCTACCGTAAAAAATTGGCTTCCTTTATCGCATCATTCATCTTAGTTTTTTGCGCGGAAATGGCGGACAAAACGCAGCTGCTGGCAGCGGCCTTTGCCTCCAAATACGACGCCTCTAAAGTATTACTCGGGGTTTTTATCGCCACGCTCCTTTGTAACACGCTCTCTGTCGCCATAGGGCGCTTCTTGACAAATATCATCCCGGTAAATATAATCTCGCTTATCGCGGCTCTCTCTTTTATAGTCTTTGGCTTATGGGCCTTGCGCGGCGATAAAGACGAAGGCCGGGAGAAAAAAGAATTCCGGCTGGGCCCGGTCGCCGCTGTGGCGGCGGCGTTCTTCCTGGCGGAAATGGGCGATAAAACCCAATTGGCCACAATCAGCTTGACGGTAGAATATCGTAGTATACCGGGCGTGCTTGCCGGCTCCACCCTCGGTATGGTCAGCGCCGATGCTCTAGGCATAGCCGCGGGTACGATGTTAAAAAAATATATCCCTGAGAAAACGTTGAGATACGTCTCGGCGGGGATTTTTATCTTGTTCGGGATCGGCTTTCTTTATAGGACCATATCATCCTGGAGGATATGATGTCATTCTTGTTGTGGGCGGGTTTCATAGTATTTGTCCTGTTCATGCTCGCGCTGGATCTATTGGTTTTCCATCGCAAAGCGCATGAAATAAAGCTTAAGGAAGCGCTCATCTGGAGCGGTGTCTGGATCAGCCTGTCCCTTATCTTTAACCTGGGGATATATATCTTCCAGGGCCGCCAGCCCGCGCTGGAATTCCTTACCGGCTACCTGCTTGAGAAATCCTTGAGCGTGGATAACATCTTTGTATTCCTGCTCATTTTTTCTTACTTTAAGATCCCGCATAAATACCAGCACGAGGTCCTTTTTTGGGGCATATTAGGCGCCCTGGTCATGCGCGCCGCTTTCATCGCCGGAGGCATCAGCCTGATCCACCATTTTCACTGGGTTATTTATGTATTCGGCGCCTTCCTTATCTTTACCGGCATCAAGCTGGCCCTGGAAAAAGACAAAGAGATCCATCCGGAAAAAAGCCCGGTCATTTATCTCTTCGGAAAGATAATGCCCGTGGCAAAGGACTACACGGGGGGGAAGTTCTTCATTAAGGACGCCGGGCGCT